>NZ_JRMK01000005.1:0-67951 GCF_000972925.1 Mycobacterium sp. UM_Kg1
CCCGCTCGATGTGCTTTTCGTGCTTGCGCCGCCACTCGATCATGTCGGCGATGGAGATCAGCGCCAGGCCGTGCTCGTCGGCGAAGACCCGCAGCTCCTCGGTCTGGGCCATCGCACCCTCGTCCTTTTGGCTGACGATCTCGCAGATCGCGCCGGCCGGCTGCAGGCCGGCCATCCGGGCCAGGTCGACCGCGGCCTCGGTGTGGCCGGGCCGGCGCAGCACGCCGCCGTCCTTGGCCCGCAGCGGCACGACGTGGCCGGGACGGGTGAAGTCATCGGCGGCGCTGGTGGGATCGGCCAGCAGGCGCATGGTCGTGGCGCGGTCCGATGCCGAGATCCCGGTTCCGACGTTGTTCTTGGCATCGACGGTCACGGTGTAGGCGGTTCCGTGTTTGTCCTGGTTCACCGCATACATGGGCAGCAGGCCCAGCCGGTCGCAGATCGCGCCGTCCAGCGGCACACACAGGTAACCGGAGGTGTAGCGCACCATGAACGCCACCAGCTCGGGTGTGGCCTTCTCGGCGGCGAAGATCAGATCGCCTTCGTTTTCCCGGTCTTCGTCGTCGATGACGACGACGGCCTTTCCAGCCGCGATGTCGGCAACCGCCCGCTCGACGGTGTCCAACTTCGTCATCCGTGTCACCTTGATTTCGCCATCGGGGAGCACCCGGACGGCGCTACCTGCCCGTCCAGTATGAACCACCCGGAACCACGGTTCGCCTCCGTGACTCATTCCGTGGGCTTTGTCACCAACCGTTCGACATATTTGGCGATCACGTCGACTTCGAGATTGACCAGCGCGCCGACCGGTGCACGGCCCAGCGTCGTCAGTTCCAGGGTGGTAGGAATCAGCGAGACTTCAAAGAAATCTCCGGGGTCTTCGGGACTGGAGCCCAGCCCCGACACCGTCAGCGAGGTGCCGTCGACGGTGATCGAGCCCTTCTCCACCACGTACCGCGCCAGAGCGGCCGGCAGCCCGATGCGCACCACCTCCCAGTGCTGTCCCGGGGTGCGCGACAGCACTGTCCCGGTGCCGTCGACATGCCCCTGGACAATGTGCCCACCCAGCCGGCTGCCCAGCGCCGCCGCCCGCTCGAGATTGACCGCACTGCCGACCTGCAAAGAGCCCAGGCTGGAGCGCTCCAGCGTCTCGCGCATCACGTCGGCGCTGAAGCGGCCGCCGGGCTGCACCTCGACCACGGTCAGGCACACCCCGTTGACGGCGATCGAGTCACCGTGACGGGCGTCGGAGGTGACGGTGGGCCCCTGGATGACCAGGCGCGCGGCGTCGGCGAGGTCCTCGCGGCCGACCAGCTCGCCCAGCTCCTCCACAATTCCGGTGAACATCACATCAGGCTAGCGACGGCCGGCGGCGCGACGGAGCCGGGCGCGGCGGCCGTCGTTGTCTACGCTGCCCCACCGCGGCCGGGCGGCCTCTATACGATGTCCCCCATGCGCAGACTTCTCACCGTCCTGGCCACCGCTACCACCGCCGCCGCGCTGCTGGCCGGCTGTTCATCCAAGGACGCCGGCAGGCCGCTGCCGGACGCGACGACACTGGTCAAGGAATCGGCAAGCACCACCGCCGGCCTCCAGAGCGCACACCTGGCACTGTCGGTGACCGGTCAGATCAAGAACCTTCCGGTCAAGACCCTCGAGGGCGATCTGACCACCCAGCCGGCAACCGCCGCCAAGGGCAGCGCGACGATCATGATGCTGGGCTCGGATGTGGACGCCAAGTTCGTCGTGATCGACGGCGACCTGTACGCCGCGATCACCGGTGACGACTACGACAACTTCGGCGCCGCCGACAAGATCTACGACGTGGCCGCCCTTCTGAGCCCGGACAAAGGGGTGGCGAACATGCTGGCCAATCTCGAGGACACCAAGGCCGTCGCCCGCGACACCATCAACGGTGAGAAGACCATCCGGGTCACCGGCAACGCCCCCGCCGACGCCGTGAACTCGCTGGCCCCGCAGCTGAAGGCCACCGCTCCGACACCGGCCACCGTCTGGATTCAGGAGGACGGCGACCATCACCTGGTGCAGGCTCAGCTCGACCCCAGCGCGGGCAACGCCATCCAGATGACCCTGTCGAATTGGAATGCACCGGTCACCATTGAGAAGCCGGCGGGAGCGTAATGCGAGTCAACCGCCGGCTCGCGATCAGCGCGGGCAGCCTCGCGGTCCTGCTCGGTGCCCTCGACACCTATGTCGTGGTCACGATCATGCGCGACATCATGGCTCCGCAGCCCGCCGGTGTCGGCATCCCGATCAATAAGATCCAGCAGCTCACCCCGATCATCACCTGCTACCTGCTCGGCTACATCGCGGCAATGCCGCTTCTGGGACGGGCCTCCGACCGGTTCGGCCGCAAACTGCTGCTGCAGGTCAGCCTGGCCACGTTCGCCGTCGGTTCGGTGGTGACGGCCCTGGCGGCGGATCTGACGACCTTGGTCGCCGGGCGCACCATTCAGGGCGTTGCCAGCGGCGCCCTGCTGCCGGTGACGCTGGCGCTGGGCGCCGACCTGTGGTCGCAGCGCAATCGGGCCGGCGTGCTCGGCGGGATCGGCGCCGCCCAGGAGCTCGGCAGCGTGCTGGGCCCGCTGTACGGCATTTTCATCGTCTGGGCGCTGCGGGACTGGCGCGATGTGTTCTGGATCAACGTGCCGCTGACCGCGATCGCCATGCTGATGATCCACTTCAGCCTGCCGTCGCGGGCCGACACCGAACAGGACGGCACTCCCCCCGAACGCGTCGACGTGGTCGGGGGGCTGCTGCTGGCGGTGACCCTGGGTCTGGCTGTGTTGGGTCTGTACAACCCCGAGCCCAACGCCAAGCAGGCCCTGCCCGACTGGGGTCCGCCCCTGCTGGTCGGCGCGGCGGTGGCCCTGCTGTTGTTCGCGGTCTGGGAGCGGTTCGCCCGCACCAAGCTGATCGACCCGGCCGGCACCCGGTTCGGCCCGTTCCTGGCGGCGCTGGGCTCCTCGATGTGCGCCGGCGCGGCGTTGATGGTGACGCTGGTCAATGTCGAACTGTTCGGGCAGGGCGTGCTGGGCATGACCCAGAACGAAGCGGCCGGCCTGCTGCTGCGGTTCCTGATCGCGCTGCCGGTCGGGGCCCTGGTGGGCGGCTGGATCGCCACCCGCGTCGGGGACCGGCTGGTGGCGTTCGCCGGTCTGCTCATCGCCGCCGGCGGCTACGCGCTGATCTCGAAGTGGCCCGTCGACCTGCTCAACTACCACCACAACGTCTTCGGCGTGGTCAGCCTGCCCGCGTTGGCCACCGACCAGATGCTGGCCGGTTTCGGGCTGGGCCTGGTGATCGGCCCGTTGACCTCGGCGGTGATGCGCGCTGTTCCGACCCGCGAGCACGGCATTGCCGCCTCCAGCGTGGTGGTGGCCCGGATGACGGGCATGCTGGTCGGGATGGCGGCCCTGTCGGCGTGGGGTCTGTACCGCTTCAACCAGATCTTGGCCGGACTGCCCCGGGCGACCGGCGAGACGCTGGCGGAGAAGATGCTCAACAAGGCGGCCAACTCCAAGGTGGCCTTCGCCACGATGTACGGGGAGATCTTCGGCATCACCGCGGTCGTCTGCGTGGTGGGCGCGGTGCTCGGGTTGCTCATCGGCAGCAACAAGGTGTTCGCCGAAGACCCGGAGCTGCCGGAGCCGGAGGCCGCCCTCGCGCGCTGAGCTGCGGTGCCTAGTGCGGCACCAGGCTCAGCAACAGGTCGGGACCGATCTGCTCCATGGTGTCGAAGCGCCAGCGCAGCGCCCGGGCGATGTTGGGCACGCCCACGTCGTCGACCGCGGTGACCGGCCCGCCCAGGAGAATCGGTGCCACGTAGGCCAGGATCCGGTCGATGGCCCCGGCCCGCAGGAAGGCGCCGGCCAACGTCGGCCCGCCCTCGAGTAGCACATCGGTGCGGTCGGAGAGCGCCCGCAGCACTTCGGCCGGGTCATGGGTGCGGATCACCATGGTGCGCGAGTCGTCGTTGAGCACGTGGGCGTCCGCGGAGATCTCGCGTCGGCCCACCACCACCCGCAGCGGCTGACGATCGGCGAGGGTGCCGTCGGGAAGCCGGGCGGTCAGCGTGGGGTCGTCGACGAGCACGGTCCCGGTGCCCACCACGATGGCATCGGCCGCGGCCCGGCGGCGGTGCAGGTCGGCTCGGGCCGCTTCGCTGGTGATCCACTGGCTGGAACCGTCGGCGGCCGCGCTGCGCCCGTCGATGCTGGTGGCGTACTTCCAGGTGACGTGCGGTCGGCCGGTGCGCTGCTTGTGCAGCCATTCCCGTAGCGGACCGGTGCTGACCGCCTTGGCCTGCACCCCGGAGATCACCCGCACGCCCGCCTCGGCGAGTCTGGCGGCACCGCCCGCGGCGGCCGGGTTGGGGTCCTCGACGGCGTAGATCCCCTGCGCCACCCCCGCCGCCAGCAGGACGTCCACGCACGGCGGGGTCTTGCCGTGGTGATTGCACGGCTCCAGGGTGACGACGGCCGTACCGCCGGCACTGAGTTCGCCGGCCCGGCGCAACGCCACCACCTCGGCGTGCGCCTCTCCGGCCGGGCGGGTCCCGCCGACGCCCACCACCGCGCCGTCGCGGTCCAAAATGACCGCGCCTACCGGCGGATTGGGGGAGGTGGCGCCTTTGACTCGTTGGGCCTGCTCGATCGCCAGCAGCATCGCGGCATCGTGGTCGACGGCGTGCTCGGCGGCCGGCTTAGCGCTCATGCGCGCAGATGCGGTGACGCCGCCAGGGCCTGACGACGCAGCGATTCCACGGCGGCACCCGGATCGGCCGCGCTGTAGACGGCCGAGCCGGCGACGAAGCAGTCCACACCGGCCGCGGCGGCCTGCTCGACGGTGTCGGCGTTGATCCCGCCGTCGATCTCCACCAGGATGTTCAACTCCCCGGAATCGACGAGCTTGCGCACCGCCCGTACCTTGCTCAGCACCTCGGGGATGAATGACTGCCCGCCGAAGCCCGGCTCGACCGACATCACCAGCAGGGTGTCGAAATCTCGCAGGATCTCCAGGTAGGGCTCCAGCGGCGTGCCGGGTTTGATGCTCAGCCCGGCCTTGGCGCCGGCAGCCCGGATGTCGCGGGCCACCGCGACGGGGTTGTCGGTGGCCTCGGCGTGGAAGGTGACGTTGTAGGCGCCGGCCTCGGCATACGGCGGCGCCCACCGGCCTGGGTCCTCGATCATCAGATGGCAGTCCATCGGGATGTCGGTGGCCGCCAGCAGGCTCTGCACCACGGGCAGGCCCAAGGTCAGGTTCGGTACGAAGTGGGCGTCCATCACATCGACGTGCAGCCAGTCCGCGCCCTTGACGGCGGCGGCCTCATCGGCGAGGCGGGCGAAATCGGCCGACAGGATCGACGGCGCGATCATGGGTCGTGACATGGGCTTTAGAGTACTTGTAGGGCCGCAGCGAACATGGCGTCGGTGCCGTGTCGGTGCGGCCACAGCTGCACATGCGGGCCGTTTCCTAGGGCATCGGCGGGCGCGAACAGCTCCCGGGTGTCCAGGGCACGCACCGGCTGCCGGCGCACGGCGTCGGCCACCACCCCCACCGTCTCGGCCAGGTGCGGGGAGCAGGTCGCATACAGCACCACTCCCCCCGGCCGGGTCAGTCCGATTGCCGCGGCCAGCAGCTCGCGCTGCAGCTTGGCCAGGGCGGGGATGTCGGCGGGCTGCCGGCGCCAGCGCGCTTCCGGCCGCCGGCGCAGGGCGCCCAGACCGGTGCACGGCACGTCCACCAGAACCCGGTCGAACCCGGGCTGCAGTCCCGAGTCGCGGCCGTCGGCGGTCAGCACCTCCACGTTCAGGCCACGGGTGTTCTCGCTGACCATCGCGGCACGGTGCGGCGCCTGTTCCACCGCGGTCACCCGCGCCCCGGACTGGGCACCCAGCGCCGCCAGCAGCGCGGTCTTGCCGCCCGGTCCGGCGCACAGATCCAGCCACCGGCCGGTGTCGCCTTCGACCGGGGCCAGCGCGCACGCCCGGGCCACCAACTGGCTGCCCTCGTCCTGCACCAGCGCCTGACCGGCCCGCACCGGCTCGAGTTGCCCGGGGTCGCCGCCGGGCAGGTACACCGCATACGGCGAATACCGGCCCACCTCGCCGCCCACGGCGGCCGCCAATTCCGCTGCGGTCAGGACACCGGGCCGGGCGGCCAGATGCACCCGGGGACGCTCGTCGTCGCTGGCCAGCACCGCGTCGAGTTCACCGGCGTCGGCGCCCAGCGCGTCGGCGAACGCCTGGGCGATCCAGCGCGGGTGGGCGTGGACGAAGGCGGCGTGCCCGATCGGGTCGGCTTCGGCGCTCGGCGCCAGTTCCGCGGTCCAGGACTGCTCGTCGCGCGTGCTGATCGTGCGCAGCACGCCGTTGACGAAACCCGCTCGGGCGGAGTCGAACTCGATGGCCGCCTGCTCGACGGTGGTGGATACCGCGGCATGCGGTTCGACCCGGGTGCGCAACAGTTGGTAGCTGCCCAGACGCAGCAGGTCCAGCAGCACCGGGTCGATGGTGTCGGGTGAGCGTTGCGCCGCGGCCCCGATGACCGCGTCGAGCAGGCCGCGGACCCGGCAGGTTCCGTAGGTCAGTTCGGTGGCGAAAGCGGCGTCCCGGCCGGTGATTCCGCGCTCGGCCAGCAGCGCCGGCAACGCCAGGTTGGCGTAGGCGTCGCGCTGCGAGACCGCCTGCAGCACGTCGAAGGCGGCGCGCCGCGCCGGGTCCAGCGGCCTGCGGCGGGGTTTGCGCGGGCCGGTTTGGGGGCGCTGCGGCCGGTCACGCTGCGGCCGGCCGCGCTGCGGTCCGGTCATGACGCCCGCATCTCGGAGCCGAGCCGGGCACCGCGCGCCCAGTCGGCGGCGTCCATGAGCTTCTTCCCCGGTGGCTGAACCTGTCCCAACCGCACCGGTTGCGAGCCCGTGCCGACCCAGATGTCGCGGCGGCCGGCGTGGATGTGGCCCGGCGCCAGCTCGCTGCGCCCGTCATCGATGGATTCGGCGATGGTGACCGGACCGAGTTTGACGCGCAGGTCGCCGATCATCGTCCACGCCCCGGGGTTGGGGGTGACGGCGCGGATTCGCCGCTCGACCACCGCGGCGGGCAGCTCCCAGCGCACCCGCGCGTCCTCGACACTGATCTTGGGGGCATAGCTGACGCCGTCGCGCGGCTGCGGCACCGCCTGCAACGCCCCGTCTTCGATACCGTCCAGGGTCGCCGCCAGCAGTTCGGCTCCGGAGACCGCCAGCCGGGCCAGCAGCTGCTCGGCGGTGTCGTCGGGCCGGATCGTCTCGGTCGCGACGCCGTAGACCGGCCCGGAATCCAGCTCCGGCTCGATGCGAAACGTCGTCGCGCCGGTGACCGCGTCGCCCGCCGCGATCGCGGCCTGCACCGGGGCCGCGCCCCGCCACGCCGGCAGCAGCGAGAAGTGCAGGTTGACCCAGCCGCGCGGCGGCACCGCCAGCAGGGCGTCGCGCAGCAGTGCCCCGTAGGCGACCACCGGGCAGCAGTCCGGCGCCAGTTCGGCCAGCTCGGCGACCGCCTCCGGCGCATTGGGCAAGACCGGCCGCAGCACCGGAATGCCGTGGTCGAGGGCCCTAAGGGCCACCGGCGAGGGCTGCGGGCGGCCCCGTCGGCCGGCTGCCGCGTCGGGCCGGGTCAGTACCGCGACCACCTCGTGGCGTGGCGAGTCGATCAGCCGCTGCAACGACGGCAACGCGGTGTCCGGGGTGCCGGCGAAGACGATGCGCACCGGGCCAGTTTAGGGAAGCCTCCCGTGGCGGCGACGGCTGCCGCAGCACTCACCCGGGCGGATCGATCGCGGCGCGCCAGAGCTCGTGGGCCTGCCGCACGCAGTCGTCGAGTGGTCGCGCCGTGTCCACCCGACGCGCGCCGGGCCATCCGAACTCCTGGGCGCCGAGCGCCACCGCGATCTGCGGCGTCGCATCGGAATTGCCCGGGGCCCTGGTTCTGACACGCTGGGCCGCGACGTCTGCGGGCAGCACGCAGTGGATCTCGGCGATCGCCGTGTGCGTGTCGTCGGCCAGGCGGCGGGCCTGGGCACGCACTCCCTCCTCCCGCCAGGTGCCGTCGAGAATCACCGATCGGCCGTGGCGAAGGCAGCGGCCCGCGCGCCGCAGAATCTCCGCGTAGACCGCGGCGACGTTGGCCGGTGCGTACAGCCCGGCGTCGAGGTCACCCGGCCGGCCGCGCAGCTGTCCGGATCCGTGCAGTTCCTTGCGCACGTCGTCGGTCGAGAGCACCGTGGCCCCGACCCGCGCGGCGAGCTCGCGGGCCAGGGTCGACTTCCCGGTTCCCGGACCGCCGCCGACGAGCACCAGGCGGGTGGCCCCGTCCTCGAGGTGACGTCGGGCGATGGCCAGGTGCTGCGTCGCAGCTGCGCCGGCTCCCGGCTTGCCCTGACTCAGCCGTACGCAGTCGACCTTGGCGCGCACCACGGCGCGGTAGGCGATGTAGAAGTCGCGCAGCGACGCCGGCGCGGTGTCGCCGCAGCGGCCGGCGTAGCGCGCCAGGAAGTAGTCACCGAGGTCTCTGCGCCCGAGGAACTCCAGGTCCATGGCCAGAAAGGCGGCGTCGTCGATGCGGTCGAGGTAGCGCAGTTCGTCGCTGAACTCCAGGCAGTCCAGCAGCACCGGGCGGTCGTCGGTCCAGAAGATGTCGTCGGCGAGCAGGTCGGCATGGCCGTCGACGATGCAACCCTCGTCGATCCGCCGGGCGAACAACTCCGACCGCCCCGCGAGGTAGGCGGCCGCCAGATTCTGGACGCGGCGCACCGACTCGGCGGAAACCGCGGTACCGGCGTGGCCGTTCAACGTGGGGAAGTTGTCGAACCACCGGCGGTAGATCGCCTCGGGCGTGCCCTGCGCGTCGATGTCCGGGCCGTGCGGCGAGCGGTCGTGGAAGTCGGCCAGCACTCCGGCGATGACGTCGAGCACGTGCTCGACCTGCCGGCCGCGCTTGACCAGCGAAGCCAACCGATCCTCGTCGTGGTAGCGGCGCATCACCACCAGCGGTTCGGCGGCCCCTCCGGCGGGGTCGCTGAGGTGCGCGACACCGAAATAGGCCTCCGGGGCCAGCCGGCTGTTGAGCCGGACCTCTCGCGCGCAGGCCTGCTCGCGCTGTTCGACGGTGCGGAAGTCGAGGAAGTCGGTCTGCACCGGCTTCTTGGCCTTGTAGGCACGATCCCCGGCCAGGATGACCATGCCGGAGTGTGTCTCGTGGGCCGCGACAGCAGAGAAGGCGTGCGCGTCGCCGGAGGTCACGTCGCGGCGGGCCGGACCACGATCACCGGGACACTGGCGGCCTGCACCACCGCCGAGCTGACCGAACCCAGAAGCTGGCTGGTGAAGCCGCCGCGGCCGCGACTGCCGACCACCACCAGTTGGGCCTGCTCGGCGGCCTCGACCAGCCAGCGGGCGGGATGGTCGCAGACCACGCGCCGCTCGACGGCGACGTCGGGGTACCGCTCCTGGTAGCCGGCCAGGCGTTCGGAGAGGATTTCGTGTCCCTGAACTTCGTAGTCGCGCCGGTCCATGTTGAGCAACGGCATGACCTTGATGTCACTCCAGGCATGCAACGCCACCAGCGGCACCCCGCGGAACGAGGCCTCCTCGAAGGCCAGCGCGGTTGCCTGCTCCGACGCGGGCGAACCGTCGATGCCGACCACCACGGGCGCGTCGTCGCTGTGCGCTCGACCGGCACGGATGACCGCGACCGTGCCCTGGGCATGGTGAATGAGGCTGGTGCTCACCGAGCCCAGCAGCAGCCGGCCGATGGCACCCAGGCCGACCGAGCCGACGACGGTCATCCAGCTGCCCTTGGCGGCGTCGATCAACGTCGAGACCACCGGGGCGTAGGCCGCCTCGGCATGCACCTCCGGTGCTGCGGCGTCGCCCCGGTTGGCCTCGACGACATCGCGGGCCTTCGCCAGTACCTTTTTCGCCTCATCGGCCTGCCAGTTGGGAATGCCGTCGGTGACCGGGCCGGGAGGCCAGCCGGCCTCCAGCGGGGTCACCACATGCAGCAGGGTGATCGGCTGGTCGCGCATGACCGCTTCCCGCGTCGCCCAGGCCACCGCCGCATCGGATTCCGGTGATCCATCGACCCCCACCACGATGCCGGTCTTCGTCGTCCCGACTTGTGCCATCACAGCCCTCCCAACAGATTGAGCACTGGGCCGACCGGCCGGCTCTGCCGTTGAAGTTACTGCGGCCGGACTGATTCGGCAGGGGTCATTGGACCCCAATCCACGGTTCGTTGGCCCATTGGCACCTGCCACCACCGGCTTTTCACGCGCGGGCCAGGGCGGACTCCAGCAGGAGCCGGCGTTCTGCGGCGGCCACCGTACGCCGGGTCGCCTCGACCGCATCGGGGTTGACCGACACCGAGGTGATTCCCATCCGGACCAGATGCTCGGCGAAGGACGGGTTCGTCGACGGCGCCTGGCCGCACAGCGACGAGGTGATGCCGTGCATGCGCGCCGATTCGACGATGCGCTCGATCGCATCCAGGACGGCGGGATCGGACTCGTCGAACAGTTCCGCGCAGACATCGGAGTCGCGATCGACCCCGAGGATCAGCTGGGTCAGGTCATTGCTGCCGATGGACACTCCGTCGATGCCCAGTCCCACATACTCCGGAAGCCAATACGCCACCGACGGCACCTCGGCCATCACCCACCGGTGCAGGCCGCGCTGCGCACCCAGTGGGCTCGCATCGATGAGCGTCAGGCAGGCGTCGAGCTCCCACCGGGTGCGGACGAACGGCAGCATCAGATGCACGTTGGGATGGCGTTCCCTGACCCGAGCCAGTGCCTGGAGTTCGAGCGCGAACACCTCCGGCTCGTGCACATACCGGTAGCAGCCCCGGTAGCCGATCATCGGGTTGTGCTCCACCGGCTCATAGGCTTCCCCGCCCGCCAAGCCCCGGAACTCGTTGCTGCGGAAGTCGGTGGTTCGGTAGATCACCGGTCGCGTCCCGAACGCCGAGGCGATGCGACTGAGTGCGGCCACCATCGCCTCGATCATGGTGCCCTGTTCGCCGTGCGCTATCAGGTCACGCGGATGACGACCGGACAGTGCCTCGGTCAGCATGAATTCGGCGCGCAACAGGCCCACGCCGTCGACGTCCTGGGCGGCGACGGTCTCGGCGGCCTCGGCCATGGCCAGGTTGACGTAGATCTTGGTTCCGGTCGGCTGCGTCATCGCCGTGTTCGCCGCGGCGGCGGGAGGCGCGACCGACACACGCGCGGCTGCCGCCCCCGAGGTGACGACGCCGCGAGTCCCGTCCACGGTGACCCGGAGTCCGTCGTGCAGGACGCTGGTTGCCCGCCCCGTCCCCACCACACAGGGGACGCCGAGCTCGCGCGCCACGATGGCTGCGTGGCACGTCATTCCGCCGGTCTCGGTCACCAGGCCGGCGGCGCGGCGCAGGGTCGGCAACCAATCGGGGTTGGTCATCTCAGCGACCAGGATCTCGCCGTCGCGCATGCGGTCCCCCTCGTGCGGACTGCGCAGGATGCGCACCGCGCCCGTTGCCGCACCCGGCGCGGCGGGCAGGCCGCGCAGCAGCACGTCCGGTTTCCCCGGTGTGCCGGTGCCCTTGCCCTCGCCCCTGCCCTCGCCGCCGAGCGTGGTGATCGGTCGGGCCTGTACCAGCCAGACCGTGCCGGACGCGATCGCCCACTCGACATCCTGTGGGCATCCGTTGTGCGCCTCGACATCCATTGCCAGTTCGGTGACGCGCCGCAAGGCGGCATCGTCGAGGACCGGCGCGTCGGCCTGGGCCGCGTCCAGGGGCACCACCGCATCGTGGCCGTCGGGTCCGCGCTCGATCTTGAACGCCTGGTGCCCGATCCGGGTGTCGAGAACCTCCCGGGTCTGTTTGTCCACGACATAGGTGTCGGGTTGCACTTTGCCTGCCACGACGACTTCTCCTTGGCCGACGGCGGCTTCGACGACGACTTGGCCGCGCTCGCCGGTTCCGGGGTTGGTGGTGAATGCCACCCCGGACTGCTCGGCGGCGATCATCTCCTGAACCACCACCGCCATGGCGGGCTCCGCGTCGAATCCTCGGCTCGCTCGGTAGCTGACCACCCTCGGCGTGAAAAGCGATGCCCAGCAACGCTTAACGGCATGAATCAGAGCGTCGTCGCCGGCGACATTGGTGAGTGACTGGTTCATGCCGGCGAATGAGGCATCCCGCCCGTCTTCGCCGGTCGCCGAAGAACGCACCGCGACAACCCGGTTCGCTCCGAGCCGGTGGTAGGCGGCCAGGAGTTGCCGGCGAACCGGATCTGCGACACCGGCTTTGGCGACCAAATGCTGCATCCGCTGACACAACTCGGCCAGCGCGGCGCTGTCATCGATGCGCTTGAGAGCCTGGCGGTGCAGGTCAGCCACCTCGGTGTCGACTCCCCCCGCCTGCAGCGACATCAGGTAGCCGCTGCGCAGCAGCACAAATCCCGGGGGAACCGGAAGACCCGCGTTGACCAGTTCGCCCAGGTTGGCGCCCTTGCCGCCGGCCTCCTCCGCATCGGCGAGCCCCAACGCCGAAAAATCGCGAACACACGTGTCGGCATCGACCGCTACTGCCATCTCCGGTTCTCCCTCCTGGTCGGTGGCGTTTCGGGTGCTGCGTGATCGCACCGTCGCCTGCCCCGTGACGGTGCCGCCCGGTGTCGCGAGCGGCCCAGCGTCGAGTCTCGGTCGGCGCGTCCGGCAACGGAGCGGCCGAAAGGCCGCAGTTTCGGCGGAATTGGACCCCAACTCCGCGCAATCCCGCTGGAAAGGGACCATCGCCGACCTTTCGGGGGGCCAACGGCCCTCCGGGAAATGCCTGCGCCTGCGTAGCGTCGCGTGACGAACCCGGTCAGCGGAAGGATGCCGATGAGCGAATCGATGTCATCACAGTCGGTCGTGGTCGGCATCGATGGTTCGGAGGCGGCTGCCCATGCGGCGACGTGGGCGGCTCGTGAGGCCGGCGCGCGCGGCCTGCCCCTGCGCCTGGTTCACGTCATCGCCGAGGAGGCCGCCGAAGCCGCGCCCACACAGCCGGATCTGGGCGTGGAGTACGCCGAAACGGTGCTGCGCGATGTCGACCTGGTGCTCCGGGAGAATGCGTCCGAGCTCAAGGTCGAGACCGCGATGCCGCATGGGCCGCCCGGATCCGCCCTGATCGACGAATCACGCGACTCGGCAATGGTGTGCGTGGGCTCCGTCGGGATCGGGTGCTTGAGCCGCGCGATCTTCGGGTCGACCGCTGCCGAACTGGCCCACGGCGCGCACTGCCCGGTGGCAGTCATCCGCGACCTCGGTGGCACGGGCGCAGCGCGGGGCTGGATCGCGGTCGCCGTCGATCACACCCCGGGCGACGACCTGCTGCTGGAGCACGCATTCCGGGAAGCGCAGCTACGCGATGCACCGATCCTGGCGGTAGAGAGCCAGCCGTGGCGGCGCGTCGGCCGGCACACTCTTCGGATCGAGCATTGGGCATCGCGCTACCCCGGGGTGCGGATTCGGCTCACCCCCCTGCGGCGCGGACTACCGGAAGCGCTGGGCCAGATCGGCGAACCCGTCCAGCTCGCCGTCATCGGGAAGCACGACGCCGACGATGTGCCCCGGATCGTGGGCCCGCCCGACGTTGGTATCACCGAACCGGCCGGGAGCTCGGTGCTGGTGGTGCGCGACTAAAGACCGGCTAACGGCCGGCCAGCGGGGCGCTCCAGTGCACGCGGGTTCCTCCCTCGGGCTGCGAGCTGATCTCGCAGGCACCGCCCAGAAGTTGGGCGCGGGTCACCATGTTGGCCAGGCCACTGTGGCGTTGGTTTTCTGCCGGGATACCGTGCCCGTTGTCGGTGACGACGATGTTCAGACTGTCGGTCACGCTGATCTCGACGCTGACCCGAGTGGCTCCGGAGTGCCTGCAGACATTACTGACCGCTTCCATGATCACGGCCTCGGCGTGCTCGGCCAGCTCGTCGGCGATGAGCGTCACCGATCCGTCGACGCGCACAGTCGCAACGATGTTGCGATTCTCCGTCAGACGCGCGACCTCGTCCTGAACGCGTTTCTGGAAACCCCCGTCAAGCGCCGCCCGGGATTTGAGCCGGAAGATCGTCGTTCGGATCTCGGCGATGATGGTCTGCAGATCGTCGATCGTGGCGTCAAGCCGGGCGACGACCTCCGGTGAATGTGTCAGGGCCAGCGTGCCCTGCAGGTCCAGCCCGGCGGCGAACAACTGCTGGATGACGTGATCGTGCAAGTCGTGGGCGATGCGTTCGCGGTCGGCCAGAATGTCGCGTTCACGGGCCCAGGCACGCCCGCGGGCCACCACAACGGCGACGGCGGCGCGACGCGCGAAGTCATACACCAGGTCCAGGTCCGTCTCGTCGAAAGCACGGTGATTCTCGTTGCGGGCGATCGCGAGCACTCCCAGCGTCTCCCCCTCGGAACGCAGCGCCACCACCACGACCGGGCGCTGTCCGACATCGGTGAACCCGGGGATCGGGATGTCGAGCGCTTCGGTGATCAAGGGCCTGCCGGACCGGAAGACGCTGCCGGTGGTGGAGCCATCCACCGCGATCTTCTGGCGGATCACCTCCTCGGCGTTGAGTCCGGCGGCTGCGGCCACGGTCAGGGTTCCCACGTCGGCAATGGGTAGGCTCGCGTCGGCCGGAACCAGCACGATCGCCTGCTCGGCCGAGGCGAGCTCGCAGACACGCTCAGCGATGATCTGCAGTGGCTCTGATCGCATTGCCGGTCCGGTGGGCTCCGAAAGCAGCGCGGTGGTGATGTCGCGGCCTGCCTCGATCCAATGCGCCGACGCGCGCAGGTGTTCCACCATGCGAGCGTTGTCGACGGCGACCGCTGCCGCGGTCGCCAAGGCGACGGCCACCTTTTCGTCGGACTCGGCGAATGTGCGGCCCGGCTGCTCGTGGGCCAGGTAAAGGTTGCCGATCAGGACACCCGAGGTGATGAGGGGCACGCTGAGCAGCGCCCGCATCGGGGGATGGTGTTCGGGGAACCCGACCGCGGCCGGGTGCGCGGTCAGGTCAGCCAGCCGCAGCGGCTCGGACTCGACGAGTGAGGCGTCCAAGACGCCCTTGCCGATGGGCAGATGGCCGATCCGGCGGATCGTCTGCTCATCGAGGCCGGCGTGGATGAACTCGATCAGATTGCCCTGCGGACCGCGGATCGCCAGGGCGCCGTAGCGCGCCGAGGTCAGCTTCATCGCGGCCACGACAACCCGGTGAAGCGTGGTGTTGAGGTGGAGGTCGGAGCCGATCTCAAGGATCACCGCGAGCAGGTGCTCCATCTGGTCCCGCGTGACGGCGAGCTCATCGAGCTGGTGATGCATGCGGTCGATGAGGGACCGATCGCCGAGCCCCCGGAACGCCGATTCGCTGTCTCCGCCGTCCATCCGACCCATTCTTTCCGCGGAGCGAATAGCTAGTGCCTGCAAACCGTGCGCACGCCGCAACACGGGCACACGACCGTCCAGCAATATGCTGGCACAAACCACGGCCGGTCGGCGATAACTTGCTGTCTTGGCTGCTCACCGCAGGCGCGCCGGGCCCCTCGGACCTACGCCGAGAGGCCGATCACCTCGCTGGGCTCGGCAACGAGGGCGAACAGGTTTTCCACCGCCGAACGGCTGCACACCGCAGTACCCGGTGTCATCAGCATCGCCGCACCCGCCGCAATGCCCCACTGGACCGACGTGACCAGCGGCCAGCCCCGACTCAGGCCGACGGCGATCGCGGCAACCATCGCGTCGCCGGCACCGACCCCGCTGCCTCCCCGCATCCGGACGGCGGAGAATCGGTAACTGCCTGCAGGAGCGGCGAGCAGTGCGCCCTCGGCCCCCAGCGACACGACCACCGCAGCGGCCCGTCGCTGCTCGATGAGCTGGTGGGCGGCGGTCAGCCGGTCGGTCTCGGTGACCAGGTCGCGGCCGACACATTCGGAGAGTTCCCGCACGCTGGCCTTGAGCAGGAACACCCCCGACCGGATCTGCCGCAGCCCACCTCCGGAGGTATCGAGAATCAACGGGACTCCGGCATGCCGGCACACCTCGGCCACACGCTGGTAGTAGTTGTCGGGCACGCCGGGTGGAAGGCTGCCGCTCGCCACCACGAACCCCGCCGATGCGGTCGCCGCGCGAAGCCGGTCCAAGCAGTGCACCTGTTCGGCAAACGTCATTCGGGGACCGGGCAGCACGAAGCGGTACTGCCCTCCGGTGCTTTGCTCGTCGATGGTGAAGCTCTCCCTGGTCGGCTCGGCGATCGGGATGCGGTCGACGGGCACGCGGGCCCGTTCCAGCAATTCCGTGACCAGCCCGCCGCTCGGTCCGCCGGCGGCCAGTATCGCCAAGACGGGTGCACCGAGAACGTGCGCGATGCGGGCGACGTTGACACCGCCCCCGCCCGGGTCGTAGCGGGCGGGCCGGCAGCGCAGCTTTTCGGTCGGCCGCACCCGGTCGATGCTGGTGGTGATGTCGAGCGCGGGATTCAACGTCAAGGTGACGATCCGCGTCGCTCGAACCGCGGGGCGGGCCGGAGTCTTCATGATCATCAGTTTCCGTGCGTCCCCGACGGCTACAGACCGCTCGGATAGGTCTCGGGAGTCTGGCCGGCGATCCAGAGGCTCGTCACCTCCAGCGGCTCCAGCGCGCGCGTCTGATCGACGTGGATGATCGCATCGAACTGGTCGGACGGCCGGACATGGAAGTAGTGACTCTGCCGCTCGGTCGCGGGTTGGTAGATCACTCCGATGGCGCGACCCAACCGCACCGCTTCCAGCGGGTCGGCGGCAGGCACCGCCGGGATGGGCACCAGGAACGCCGGCTTTCCGGTGGCATGGAAAAGATCTTCGATGCTGCCGGGCAACGCCGGGCGGACCACTTTGCGTTCGGCCGGGCCGCCCCACTCGCTGGCGGCGGTCACCGTTCCCGAATAGGTGCTGAACCCGATGAGGCGCACCTGGTCGTCGTGACGCTCCCGGACCAGCTGACCGAGGGTGAGCTGGCCGTCACCGGCCATCTCGGTGGCTCGGGCGTCCCCTACGTGCGAGTTGTGCGCCCAGACCACGATGCGGGCCGGTGCGGCGGCGTCGCGACCGCGGTCGGCATGGGCCAGCAGCGCCTCCAGGGTCTGGGCCATGTGCCGGTCGCGGATGTTCCAGGACGAGACGCGTCCGCTGAACATGGTCCGGTAGTACTCCTCGGCGTTGCGGACGGTTTGGGCGTTCTGCACCGCGTAGAACAGTTCGTCTTCGGCGACCGGTCCGTCCCGCTGCACCAAGTTCGCCGCGTCGCGCTGCATTTCGATCAGTTGTGCTACCGCTTCGCCCTCGCACGATGGTCCGGCGCCGAAGGCCGCACCGAATCCGTACGCCTGGCCGTCGTCGGCGCAGGCATGGTCGAAGCAGGCGTAGCGCGCGCGGGCCCGCTCCGCCGCGACCGGGTCGACGGTGTCCAGGTAGGTGATCACTTCCTCGATCGAGCGATGCAGGCTGTACAGGTCAAGCCCGTAGAAGCCGGTTTGGCGCCGGTCGGCCGATCTGCGTTCCCGGTTGTGGGCGCGCAGCCAATCCACGAATTCGGCGACCACGGCGTTGCGCCACATCCAGGCCGGGAATCGCTGAAAGCCGCTCAGCGCGGCATCGGCGGTCTGGTCCTCGCCGAGGCCTCGGACGTAGCGGTTCACCCGGTAGGCATCCGGCCAATCCGCCTCGGCGGCCACCGCGCAGAAGCCCTTCGCTGTGATCAGCCACTTGGTGATCTCGGCGCGGGCGGCGTAGAACTCGTGCGTGCCGTGCGAGCTTTCGCCGATCAACACGATGCGCGCGTCGCCGATCAGCTCTTCCAGCGCAACCTGGGGCGGGACCCCGGCCGGTGCATCCACAGCGACACCGCCGACGATCTGCGCGGCGGTCGGCGCCGCGGGTGCCTGGTGCCGGGTGGTCGGGGCGGCCAGGAGCCGGCAGACCTCTTCGTCGGTGACCTGGGTGAAGTCCCAGAACGATTCGCCGACGGCGAAGAAGGGGGTGGGCATCGTGGCGCAGACCACCTCGTCGACGAGGCCGGCGAACTCCCGGCAGGTCGATTCGGGGGCTGCCGGAACGGCGACGACCAGACGGGCCGGCTCGGCGTCCCGCAGCGCCTGCACCGCGGCGAACATGCTCGCGCCGGTGGCCAGCCCGTCGTCGACCAGGATGACGGTCCGGCCGGCCACGTTGCGGGGCGGGCGATCACCGCGATAGGCGGCCTCCCGGCGGACCAGCTCCCGGCCTTCCCGGTCGGCGATGTCACGCAGCTGTTGCGGCGTGACCTTCAGGGCGCGCACCATGTCGTCGTTGACCACCACGCGGCCGCCACTGGCCAGCGCGCCCACCGCGAATTCCTCGTGGCCGGGCGCTCCGAGCTTGCGCACGATGAACGCGTCCAGCGGGGCCCGGAGAGCCGCCGCGACTTCCCAGGCGACCGGGATTCCGCCGCGCGCCAGGCCGAGGACGATCACGTCGTCACGGTCGCGGTAGCTGTCGAGCAGATCGGCCAGCACCTGGCCGGCCTCGGTGCGGTCACGAAATATTCGCCGCGGTTGCCGCCTTCGGACGTCGGCTGCCCTCGTCATCGCAGTTCACCGGTCATGGCGCCATCTCCGATTGGTCTAGAACTGACAACTCTGATCTGACCCAGTGGGGGCCAGGTCGGGGAAGGGCACGAGGTCCCGATTCCACGGGGCCGTTTGTCGAAGGCTGTCGGAACCGTTGCGCCCCGGAGGCCGCAACCATGAATTTTGTCGCCGGCGCAGGACGCCGGATTCGACTGGATGACGACGAATACCCCTAGGGCGTGGGGACTTCCGGCCCTGCCCGCCGGCGTCTCATGCGAGTCGAATCGAGAGATCCACCAGACCGCCAAAGATCCGAGGACCATCATGAAGAACCTCCCCGCCAACGCTTCGCGCCGTTCCCTGCTTCCGGGACTGTCGGAGCTGTTCAGTGGATTTCCGTCCTGGGCCGGTCCTTGGCCCATGCCGGAAGGGCACCTCATCCGCCTCGAAGACCAGGTGGAAGACGGGCACTACGTCGTGCGAGCGGAACTACCGGGTATGGACCCCGCCAAGGACATCGACATCACCGTCCGCGACGGACGCCTGACGATCAAGGCCGAGCGCACTGAGAAGAACGAAGGGGAAGGGCGTTCGGAATTCGCCTATGGCTCCTTCGCCCGATCCGTCTCGCTTCCCCCCGGCGCCGACGAGGAGGACATCAGCGCCACCTATGACAAAGGCATTCTCACGGTCTCGGTGGCACTTCCCAAGCCGGCCAAACCAGCCGAGAAGCACATCGAGGTCAAAGCCGCCAGCTGACTCCGGCACGCGGCAGCGCGCAGTGGCGCTGCTTGGCGTCCGCACCGCAGTCCGCCGCGCCACTGCGCAGTGCTGTCAGGTCAAGTCCCGCGTCCTGCTGCCGCGTCGCCGAGCCTGCCGTAGTTGTAGTAGGCCGCGCATGCCCCCTCCGGGGACACCATGCACGTCCCGATCGGGGTTTCGGGGGTGCACGCCGTGCCGAACACCTTGCACTCCCAAGGTTTGAGCACCCCCTTGAGCACCTCACCGCACTGACATGCCTTCGGATCGGCGACCCGGACAGCGGGCATCGCGAATTGCTCCTCGGCGTCGAACTCGGCGAAATCGGGGCGTAACCGCAGGGCGCTTTGGGAGATGAAGCCCAATCCACGCCATTCGAAGTGCGAGCGAAGTGCGAACACCTGGGCCATCACCGCCAGCGCGGCCGGATTGCCGCCGCTGCGAACCACCCGGCAATATTGGTTCTCGATCTCGCAGCGGCCTTCCCGAAGCTGGGTGAGCAGCATGGCCACGGCCGCCAGGATGTCCAGCGGTTCGAAACCACTGATCACCAAAGGCTTTCGATAAACCTCTGCGACGAACCGATAGGGCTTGTCCCCCACCACGGTCGAAACGTGACCCGGTCCGATGAAGCCGGAAAGCCGAAGGTCCGCCGACTGCAGAATCGCCTTGATCGGGGGAATGATCAGTACATGGTTGCAGAACACGGTGAAATTGGTCAGTCCCAGTTCGCGGGCGCGCAGTAGGGTCACCGCTGTTGATGGCGCCGTGGTCTCGAAGCCGACCGCGAAGAACACGACCCGTTTGCCCGGCTGACGCACGGCGATCTCGAGTGCATCCAGCGGCGAGTAGACGAACCGGACATCGGCGCCCCGGGCCTTGGCGTCCAGCAGGCTCCCGTGCGAGCCGGGGACCCGCATCATGTCGCCGAAGCAGGTGAAGATGACGTCGGGCTGCCCGGCCAACCAGATGGCGTCGTCGATACGGCCCATCGGGATCACGCAAACCGGGCAGCCCGGGCCGTGGACCAGTTCGACGTTGCGCGGCAGCAGGCGTTCGATGCCGTGCCGATAGATGCTGTGGGTATGCCCGCCGCAGATCTCCATGAACTTGTAGTCGTGGGCTTCCTTGTCGCCGGCGAGCTTGTGCACGGCCGCCAACAAGGTGCGTGCCGCGGCCGGATCCCGGAATTCCTCGACGAACCTCACTGCGGGTGATGTCCCGTCTCGTGGGAGGTGGAACCGAAATCGTCCATTTCGGCCGAGTAGGCATCGCCGAGTTTCTGCAATGCCTCCAGCGTCAGCAGCGCCTCGGCCTCATCGACTTTGGCCAGCGCAAAGCCGACGTGCACCAGGACCCATTCGCCCGGTGCGGGTAGCTCGCCTTCCAGCAGTCGGACACTGATCGTGCGCCGGACCCCGTTGACGTCGACTTGGGCCAAATAGCCCTCGGCGTCCGTGATCGCGGTGATCATCCCCGGTATCCCCAGACACACTTCGCTGCGACTCCTTGGCTCAACAGATGCGGGGCAGCGGGTCGCCGACGAGCATGTCGACCATGCGACGGCCACCGAAGCCGGTTTGCACCATGACGGTTTCGGCGGGGTCAGCGACGACCTCCCCGATCAGTGCCGCGTCGGCGCCGAGCGGGTGCGACTGCAACGCCGACAGCGCATCGTCGGCCTGCTCGGGATCCACCACCGCGATGAAACTGCCCTCGTTGGCGACATAGAGCGGGTCGATCCCCAGCAGCTCGCACGCGCCGGCCACCATGGGGCGGACGGGCAGTCGCTCCTCCGCGAGCAGCACGGCCAGGCCGCTTGCCCGTGCCAGCTCGCTGCACACGGTTGCCACGCCTCCCCGGGTGGGATCGCGCAGCCAGCGCGTCGACGGCGCGACGGTCAGCAACAGCTCCACCAGGGGACTCACCGACGCCGAGTCGGAGCGAATGTCGGCTTCGATGCCCAGATCGCCGCGGGCCAGCATCACTGCCATCCCGTGGTCGCCCATCGGTCCGGAGAGCAGGATCTGGTCGCCGACCCGCACGGCTCGTGCCGACATGCGGCGGCCGGCCGGGATCACTCCCAAACCGGTGGTAGTGATGAATATGCCGTCCGCCGCACCACGGGAGACGACCTTGGTGTCTCCGGTCACGATCTGGACGCCGGCGGTGGCAGCGGCCTGCGCCATGTCGGCAACGATGTCCTTGAGCTCGGCGACCGGAAGTCCCTCTTCGAGCACAAATGCAGCCGAGATCCACCGTGGCACCGCACCGCAGACGGCCAGGTCGTTGACGGTTCCGTGGACTGCGAGCCCCCCGAGGGAGCCTCCGGGGAACCGCCTGGGTTGCACCACAAAGGAATCGGTGGTCAACACCAGCCGCTCTCCGCTGGGCAGGGTGATCTCCGCCCCATCGTCCAGGGGCTCCAGCAACGCGTTTCCAAACGCCTCCAGGAAGACCTGGTCCACCAGGGCGGCCGTCGCCTTGCCGCCGGCGCCGTGCGCCAGCGTGACATTGTCGTCGCGTAGCCGAGGCCGTCTCCGGCGAAACCTCTCGATTCGCTCGATCACCTCACTCTCAGTGAATTTGTCTCCCGCCGAGAGGGATTCGCGCGCAGATCTGACCATCACCGGACCTCGTGCCCGTCGGCGCGATCCTGTACTGCCAGCCACAGGTGATAGCCCAGAAATGCCTGTGCCTCCTGGATGCGGTGCACGCTCTGAGACCCGACGATGAAGCAGACATCCACATCCGGGTTTTGTGCGAATGCTCCTCCGGCGTAGCCGGCGAAGCTGATGGTGTACATGCCGCGCCGATGCGCCTCCCCCAGCGCGGCCAGCAGATTGGGCGAGTTACCACTGGTGGACACGGCCGCAACGATGTCGCCCGGCCGCCCCCGCGCTATCAGCTGACGGGCGAATACCAGGGAGAAGCCGACATCGTTGGCCAGCGCGGTCAATGCCGCCTGATCGGCAGCCAAAGTCCATGCCGGAAATGCCTTGCCGAACGGCGGCCTGGCGAACAACGCGGCCAGGATGGCCGAATCGGTACAACTGCCGCCGTTGCCGAAGGTGAACAACCTGCCGCCTGCGGTGAGTCGGTGTGCCATCTCAGCGGCTGCCACAGCGATCAGCTCGGCGTTGGAGTCGACGGTGGAGCGGGCCAGGGCCCGGCTCTCCCGGGACTTGCTCCGCGCGGAGGCGGCAAGTTCGTCGAGCAGGCCCGCGGCGTCAGTGCAGGATTCGCCGTTGATGAACGGGTACAGGAAGGCGGTGGGCTCGTCGGTCATGGCCGCGGCTCCTCGTATGCGGGGCGGCCGATCGCCGTGCCGGCATGGATCAGCACCAACTCACCGGAGGTGAGCGGTCCCACCGGTGTGGTCACGACGGTCCGGTTGCCTGCGGCCGTGCGCACGGTGGCGGTGTCTCCGGTTGTCTGCGAAATCACCTCGCCGAGGTCCGCGTGGTCGCTGCAGGTCAGGCACACGTCCCCGGATGGGCGGGCCGGCGTGAGCGGGCCGGGATGTTCGAAACAGACGTGGGTCAATTCCCACAGCAGGTGATAGAGCAGGACATAGGCGCCCGATGTCGCTGCGGCAGGGTCGTGCTCGGTCAGCCACAGCACGTGGTCGGCGGCACCGGCCGGCGGCCGTTGCCCGTTGCCGATCCATACCGTGGTGGCCCCCCATGCCGGGCCGCGCCGCATCACCGCCCGCACCTGCTCGTGATCGGCGCCGGCAACCGCGATCACGACGTCGCCGGACCGCACCGACAGCCGCAGCTGGTCCACCAGGTCGTGCCCGGTCAAGGCGACAGCGGGCAGCGCCCGTTTGCCAATGACCACGGGATGGACGAATTCGACCGCGATGTGCAGGGCGTGCGGCTCGGATTCTGGCGCGACGGACCACATGGTCGCGCCCGCCGCAAACCGCGTGGCCAGCGCGAACGCCGCGCAGGCCAGGTCGGCGGCGAGGTCGGATCCGTGGGTGGCGGTGGTCATCAGCGCCCGACCCGGTGTTCGGATTCCTCGGCCAGACCCGTCAGTACCGACACGGCTGCCTGGCCGAGAGCCAGCCCGGCATCGTTGGGCGGGACTTTTCGGTGGGTCAGCACCGTGAAGCCCGCCCGCTGGAGCCGTTGGGTGCACGCTCGCAGCAACAGCACGTTCTGGAAGACGCCGCCGGTAAGACCCGCCAATCGCACCGGTCCGGCGACCCTGTTGACCGCCTCGACGACGGCCTCGGCCACTGCCCGGTGAAACGCCGCTGCCAGGAGCGCCGGTGCCGCACCGACCCGCAATGCCGCAACCAGGGCCCGCATCAGTCCCGTCGGGTCGATCACCCCGTCGCGAAGCAGGGTGAAGCGCAATGCGATCGACTCGCCGGACTCGAGCGCCGAGTCGGCAAGGGCTTCGAGTTCCATGGCTGCCTGGGCCTCGTATTCGACGCGCTGACGGACCCCCAGCACCGACGCCACCGCGTCGAACAGCCGGCCCATGCTCGAACAGGGCAGACACCCCGTACCGCTCGCCAACTGCGATCGGACCACGCGCATTTCCGCGGCAGTGGCCGCGGCCGCCGGCGGCAGATCCGCGATGTCGTCGACTCCGGCGACCCACAGGTGCGACACCGCCATCCGCCAGGGACAGCGCACAGCCAGATCACCCCCCACCAGGGGTACGGGGAGCAGGTGGGCGACCCGGGTGAACCGATGGCTCTGTGAGCCGAGCGCAAGCACCTCCCCACCCCAGATCGTGCCGTCGGTCCCGTAGCCGGTGCCGTCGAAGCAGACCCCGATGATCGGCTCACCGAGGCGCTCATGCTCGGCCAGCAGTGACACCACGTGCGCGTGATGGTGCTGGACGAGATCGAGGGGGCGGGAGCCTGCTTCGCGTTCGGCCCAGCCGCGGGTCCGGTACGCCGGATGCAGGTCGGCCGCCAGGCGCACCGGCCGGCTTGGCACCCCGACCATCTGGCCCGCGGCGCGTTCGAAAATGCGCTGCGTCTCATAGTTCGCCATGTCGCCGATGTGGGCCGACAGGTACGCACGAGAACCGTCGGTGCGACAGCAGGTGTTCTTCAGCTCACCGCCCACCGCCAGCACCGGCGCGCCATCTCGGTGGAGCTCGAGCGTCGTCGGCGCATATCCGCGCGCCCGCCGGATCGGCAGTTCGGCGCCGTCGACGACCCGGAGCACCGAGTCGTCGCACGGCTGGTGAATGGGCCGGTCATGGGTCAGCAGCGCGTCACACAGCGGTGGAAGTCGCCGAACCGCGTCGTCATCGGTGAAGCAGATGGGTTCATCGGATCGGTTGGCGCTGGTCAGAACGAGCGCATCGGGGACCGGTGTCCGAACCCCCGGGATCGGGGCGAGCAGCAGGTGGTGGATCGGGGAATAGGGCAACATCAGCCCGATCAGCGGACTGCCCGGCGCGACACCGGCGGCGACGGGTGCGCCGGTACGCCGGCGCAGCAGCACGATCGGCCGAGCCGGGCAACACAGCAGCGCTGCCTCGTCGTCGCCGAACAGCGCGTAGCGGCGGGCCACGTCGATATCACGCACCATCACCGCGAAAGGTTTGGACCGGCGGTCCTTGCGCGCTCGCAGCGCACTGACCGCGGACTCCTGATCGACGGCGCCGGCCAGGTGGTAGCCACCGATCCCCTTGATCGCGACGACGGCTCCCGCAACCAGCGCCCGCTGGGCGGCTGCCAGCGCCTGATCGGCCCCGTCACGCCGGCCCGTCTTCGAGCAGAACCACAATGACGGACCGCAATCCGGGCACGCGATGGGCTGGGCGTGAAACCTGCGATCGGCCGGGTCACCGTACTCGGCGGTGCACCGGGCGCACATGGGGAAGCCGGCCATCGTCGTCGCCGGCCTGTCATAGGGCAGCGCACGGATGATGGTGAACCGGGGTCCGCAGTTGGTGCACGTCACGAACGGATGCCGAAAACGCCGGTTGTGCGGATCGAAAAGTTCCCCGACACAGTCGGCACACACCGCGACATCGGGTGGGATCGGCGCGGCGCCCTCCCGCCCCAGCCGGCTGGCGCCGATGGCAAACCGATTGTGGTCCGATGAGCCGACAGGTATTTCGAGGCTGTGCACCGCCTCGATCCTGGCCAGCGGCGGCGCCTGCTGACGCAACCGCGCGGCGAACTCAGCAAGACGGGCGCGGTCGCCCTGCACCTCGATGAAGACCCCGCACGCCTCGTTGCCGACGAATCCGGCCAATCCCAGTTCGGTGGCGATGCGATGCACGAACGGCCGAAATCCGACGCCTTGGACGGTCCCGCTGACAGCCAGCCTGAGGCGCGCCTCATCGGTCAGCAACGGCAGCGAGATGTTGGGCATGTCACCCCCCGACCGACTGAGTGCGCCCGGTAGCTCGGATCTGTCGATTCTAGGCCGGTCGAGGCGGTCTTGCGGCCGGGATCGCAGGTCTTCCGCCGACGGCGTCGCGGGTGTACAACGGGTTCATGGCCGCAGGGAAGCCGGCCCCTCGCCGTGCATGAGATGTCACTGTGCCGCGCGATTGCCGCCTCGGCGAGACGCCATTCCGCCGGACGTCATGTCGAGGTGGTCCGCGTCCGGGTCGGCGCGTTGCGTCAGGTAGTCCCCGAGTCGCTCTCCTTCTGCTGGGCCGTGATCCGTGACTACGAAGACCTGCCGGACGCCGAGCTGGAGCTGGAGCTCGTTGCCGCCGTGGTGCACTGTCGGCGCTGTGGCGATGCGGCCGCCATCACCTCCCGGTGGTCGCTGGTTTGCCCATGCTGCGAAAGCCCGGACGTCGACGTGCTTTCCGGTGATGAATTGCTGGTGACCTCACTAGATGTCTCCTGAAAGGACGTGCCATGGGAAAGTTCCATCGCCACGACGACGGTGCCCTGCATTCTCACGAACACGGCGATCATTCGGGCTATGGCACCGCGACTGAGCGCATCGAGGTTCTGGAGGCCATCATGGCTGAGAACGATCGCAGCGCCTGCGCCAATCGGGCGGCATTCGCCCACCACGGGGTTCGCGCCCTGAATCTCATGAGCGCTCCCGGAGCCGGCAAGACCGCCGTGCTGCAGGCGGCGATCGACGCCCTGACCGCAGAGCTTGCGATCGGCGTGATCGAAGGCGACATCGCCACCGACCTCGATGCCGTCAAGCTGGCCGGCCGGGGCGCACAGGTGTCACTTCTGAACACCAGCAACGGGTTCGGCGGTGAGTGCCACCTTGACGCACCGATGGTCGGCCGTGCGCTGGGGGGACTGGATTTGGCGGCGCTGGACCTGGTGATCATCGAGAACGTGGGCAATCTGGTCTGCCCTGCCGAGTTCGACGTGGGCGAGCATGCGAAAGCGATGGTGTACTCGATCACCGAGGGCGATGACAAGCCGTCGAAGTACCCCGTCATGTTCCGCACCGCCGACCTGGTGCTCGTGAACAAGATCGACCTGGCGCCGTACCTGGATGCCGACATCGCCACCTACACGGCCCGCGTCCGCGAGGTGAACCCCACTGCCACGATCCTGCCGATCAGCGCCCGCACAGGAGCCGGAATGCCGGCACTTTTCGATTGGCTGCGTTCGTTCACACGGCAAAGCGCCTCAGTTCACCACCACTAGAACCGTGAATGTCTTAGCGCCGCTGCCGATTTCGGCGGTGAGGACCAGCGGGTAGTCGCCGGCCGGGACGCTCGGGTCAACCGCAACGGTCGCCGTGGCGGTGGCAAAACCGTCCGCGCCGAGCTGACCGGAGAGGGCGGTCGCGGCGATCCCGGTGCGCGCGGCCGCGGTGATGCGGTATTCGCCGGAACCCTCCTCGGTCATGCGTTGCAGGTCGATCTGCACCGCTTGGCGCGTCCCGGGTCCGGTCACCACAGCACCCGGGACCACATTCACCGCCAGGGCGGCGCTGCCGGCCGAAAATGACGGCGGGGCGCAGTGCTCGGTGCTGCCCCACCCCGTGTCGGGCCGGTCGGCCAGGGTGAACTCGAGGTCGCCGCCGGTGACCACGATGGACTCGGGCAACGCCGTCTGCTCGCTGGTCTCGCCATCGATCGACAGCCCGGCGATGTAGCGGAGTCGGTGGCGGCCGGACGCTCCCGGAGCCGAGACCCGAATCGCGCGCCCCCCGGGGACGGCGATCTCAGCCCGGTCGAAAAGCGGGGTGTTCACGGTGAGTATCGACGTCCCAGGCGTGCTGGGATACAGACCCAGAGCCGCCCATACGTACCAGCTCGACATCGCGCCGAGGTCGTCATTGCCCGGTTCGCCGTCGGGTCTGGGTCCGAACAGGCCACCGCGCACCCGGTCGACCAGGCGCTGAGTCTTCCACGGCTGCCCGAGGTAGTTGTACAGCCACGGCACTCCGAACCCGGGTTCGTTTCCCGCCCACAGATACGGCTCCTCAGGACCGGCATTGATGGCGCTGGTGAAGCGGTCCAACCGCTCGACGGCCTTGTCGCGACCGCCGAGCGCGGTGACCAGGCCCGCTATGTCGTGCGGTACCCACCACAGGTACTGCTCAGCGTTTCCCTCGTCGTAGCCGACCTGGCTGAAGCATCCCGGCCCCGGTGCCACCACCGCCGGGCCTTCTGGGAAGAAGCCGTTCGCACCACGGGGTGAGATGGAATGTGTGGTGGGATTGAACAGGTTCTGCCAATAGTGGGAGCGGCGCTGGAATTGCGCTGCAATGGCCGGCGCCCCCAGCACGTGGGCGAATCGGGAGATGGCGAAGTCATCGACGGACCATTCGAGGGTGATCGACGCTCCCGGCGCCGAGCCGCTTTGACACGATTCGCCGAGTTGAGGGAAATAGCCCCGCTCGAGGTAGGCGCTGACACCGGGACGTTCGACGTAACCATTGCGGCCGATCCCTCCCTCGTTGGCGGCACGGACCATATAGTCCAGCGCTGTACGGGTGTCGAAGTCCCCGGCACCGAAAGCATGCAGGTTGACGATCAGCGGCACCACGCTGTCCCCGGTCATCTCCGCTGTCGCCGCATTGGCCAACGCCCAGCGCGGAAACGCACCGCTTTGCTTGGCGTCTTCGACCAGCGACTGCGCCATGTGGCTCGCTTCGCGGGGGAACAGCAGGCCGTGCAGGGCGGCAAGCCCGCGATAGGTATCCCAATCCGAAAAGTTGGCGTACTGAATCCGCCCACCGGCCGCCAGGTGCACCGCGTGATCGAAACCGATGTAGCGGCCGTCGACGTCGTTGAACGTGTTGGGATGCAAAAGAGAGTGATAAAGCGCGGTATAGAAGGTTGCCAGGTCGTCGGCGTCGGCTCCTGCCACCCGAATTCGCGACAAAGCTGCACTCCAGCGCGCTGCGGCCGCCGCGCGCACGTCCTCGAAGCTGCCCGCGCCCTCCGCCGCCAGGTTGGCCCGCGCCCCGTCGACACTGACGTAGGACAGCCCCGTGCGCACCTCGACCAGGGAGCCGGCGGGGAACTCGACGTAACCGCCGGCAGCACCGGTGTAACTCGAATAGGCTCGTCGCCCATCGGGATACACACGATAGCCGTCCCAGGTGCCGAATCCGGTGAACGGCCGGCTGAAGCTCATGGCGAAGTACACGGTGTAGACGTTGTTCTTGCTACAGAATCCGCCGCTGGTCGCCGAGCCGGTGATCGTCGCGTTATCCGCTCCGATCTGAATGGTGGCCGCCGAGTTACCGGCCAGTGAGGCACCGGAGAATATGGACAACCGGGCGGGAACGGAGTTGTCCGGATAGCTGAACCGGCCCACCGCGGTTCGGGTGGTGGCGGTCAGCTCCGCCGTCACCTGAATCTCGGGGAATCGGACCGTGTAGTAGCCGGGCACCCCGACCTCGGTGTTGTCGTGGGCGATACGTTCTGTCGCATCCCAGGGTCGGGCACTGCGCGCGGCGGTCGGCAACATGGCGACATCGCCGAACGCTGCGCACCCGACCGAGGCGTGCGTCATGCTCAGCCCGGTGGCGAAATCCTCGTCGTGGCGGTAGCCGGCGTAGCTGCCCACCGTGTCGGGCGAGTACTGCACCATGCCGAACGGCACCGAAGCACCGGGAAAGTTGTTGATCTCTCCCACCGCCGCCTGCCCGGCACCCGTGCCGATCAGGGTGTTGACGTAGGCGGCTGGGTCTGCGACGAACTCACGCTGCGCCTCATAGGACGTCGGTGGCGCGGCGACGAGCCCGCCCGCGAGACCCAGGACAGCCAGCATGACGACGGCCGCCGGGCCACGCACCTTCCTCCGCCGGCGGCGGCCCGGACAGGCGAGGGCTGCGCGCCCGGCCGGCGGCCCAGCAGACAATGCCGGCCGGCGGCGATGGCATGGCATCCTGCACCCCAGTTCAGATGACGATCTGCTGTCATCCTCGGGCAGCCGACAGGCGACCGGTAACAGCACAATGGCCCCCAACATTGGTGCCCAAAGTCGCATCACCAGAGCGATCAGCGAGGAATGTCGGCCGGCGGGTCGCGACGATGGCCCCTGGCGCACCGGTGATGGTGCGTCCCAGACTGGGCCGGTGATCGCTACGCTCAGGCGCCTGGCCCCGCTCGCCCTGCTGTATGCAGCCATGAGGTACTGCCGCGATTGGGGCGCCACCAAAGGCGAGTGCCGGCAGCGGTTTCCCGGTGACGCACTAGTCGCTGACCCCGCAGTGCAGTTCACCGAAGCGGTCTGGGTCGATGCGGCACCTCCTGCGGTGTGGCCGTGGCTGGCGCAGATCGGCCTGGACCGGGGTGGCCTCTACCTGAACGAAAGCTTCGGGCACGCGTTGGGGCTGAACTTCCACAACGCCCGGCGGATTCATCCGAAATGGCAACGCAGCGTCGTCGGTGATGCGATACCCGTGGCCCCCGCAGGCTGGTTGGGGCGCCGCGACGGGATTTCGGTTGTGGTCGCCGGCATCGTTGCCGAACGGAGCCTGGTGCTGCGGACAACGCAGCCCGGACTTCCCCAGGTGGTGTGGTCATTTCTGCTGGTCCCGCATGGCGACGACCGCAGCCGCCTGCTGGTTCGTATGCGGGTTGCCCTGCGCCATCCAGGAGTTGTGGTCGCGATGGAGCTGCTGCGGCCCGCAGCCACCTTGGCGACGCGGTCGGTCCTGCACGGCATCAAACGGAGTGCCGAACGGCCGCATCTTCTCCCGGTCGGTGCGGCGCCCGCCTGACCTGGACGGGAGCGGTCGGCGCATGGCTAGGGTATTGCCGCCGGGACTTTACGCCGTAGGCGCCATCGGTAGATTTCGTCGACGCCCCATACGATTACCGGCATCGGGATCAGCAGGAGCAACATCCATCCGTCCAGCCCCGCGGAGCCGAACACTCGTTGCAGGGCGGGCAGGTAGACGACCGCTGCCGCCACGCTCAATTCGAATGCGATGCCCCACAACAGCAGGCGATTGCTCAGCACTCCGATCGACCGAAACGAGGCCCACGCGGTACGGGAGGCGAACGCCGTGCCGACCTGGCAGGCGACGATCGCGGCGAAGGACATCGTGGTGGCCTGCAGATAGGTATGGTGCAGCGGCACGCCCACACCGGTCGGATCGCCGGGGCGCCATCCGCCGTGGACCAGCACGGCAAAGAAACCCGCCATCACCAGGGCAGCCGAGACGGTGCCCATCAGTCCCCAACTGCGCAGCACCAGCTGACGGGTGATCACGTTCTCCGACGCCGGCCTCGGCGGTCGCTCCATCAGCCCGGACTCGGCAGGTTCCCGGCCCAGGGCGAGCGCCGGCAGCGTCTCGGTCCCGAGATCGACGGCCAGGATCTGCAACACCGTCAAAGGCAGTGGCACCATGCCACCCGACAGGGCGAAGACCAGAAACGGCACGACTTCGGGCACTGCGTGGGCAAAGATGTACATCACGAACTTGCGGACGTTGGCGAACACCCGTCGGCCTTCCCGGATTCCCGCGGTGATGGTCGCAAAGTTGTCGTCGGTGATCACGACGGTCGCGGCCTCGCGGGCGACATCGGTGCCGCCGCGTCCCATTGCCACACCGATGTCGGCCCGGCGCAGGGCGGGCGCGTCGTTGACTCCGTCGCCGGTCATGGCCACGGTCACTCCGAGGTGGTGCAAGGCATCCGCGATCCGCAGTTTCGCTTCCGGTTTTGCCCGCGCGAACACGATCTCGTCTCCGCTGTTGAGCGCGTCGTCCAGGTCGGCGTCGCTCATCCGGTCAAGGTCGCCGCCGTCGATGACCCGATCGGCGCGAATCCCCACCTGGCGGGCGATCTCGGCGCCGGTCCGGCCGTTGTCGCCGGTGACCACATGCACCCGGATGCCGGCGGTATGGCACTGCCTGACCGCCTCGGCCACCTCCGGCCGGGGCGGATCGAGGATTCCCACCAGCCCGAGCAGGACCAGGTGCTGTTCTGCGGCGTTTCGATCGATTTCCGGGCCTGCCTGCGTCAGATCCCGCTCGGCAATCGCCAGCACTCGCAGCCCGCGCTCAGCCAACTCCCCGGCCCTCCGGTGCCAGAGCGACCGCGCATCCTCGCCGAGGAGACAACGCGGCAGCACCTGTTCGATCGCCCCCTTGACGTGCAGAACTCGCCGGCCACCGATGGGATCGAGCGTCGACATCCGCATCAGATGCGGTTCGAACGGGAAGAGCCTGATTCGCCGGCTGTCCCGCAGCGCCGGATCTACCGCGGCGCCCTGCCGCTCAGCGTGCCCGAGCAGCGCGAGTTCGGTGGGGTCCCCCACCGAGCCCGCCTCGAGCCGGGCGGTGGTGCACAACGCGGCTGCCCTGATCAGCGGTCCGGGTTCGGCCACCGCGATCACCTCGACCACCTGCATCCGGTTCTGGGTGAGCGTTCCCGTCTTGTCGGTGCAGATCACCTCGGTGCAGCCCAAGGTCTCCACCGAGGACAGCCGCTTGACGACCGCACCCACCCGGGCGAGCGTCCGCGCCCCGACGGCCAGCGCCAGGGTGACCGTCGGCAGTAGGCCCTCGGGCACGTTGGCAACCAGCAGGCCTATCGCAAACATCGACGCCGCGCCCCAGCTCAGACCGGCGAGGATGCCCAGCGGAAGAAACAGGACACCGACCGCGATGGCGATCCCTGCGATCATCCACGCCACCCGACGCACCTGACGTTCCAAGGGGCTGGCATCGGCGTGCACCCGACGCGACAGCACCGCGATGCGACCCAACTCGGTATGGCTGCCGGTGTGTTGAACGAGTGCCATCGCCGACCCGGCGACACACACCGTCCCACTGAACACCAACGACGGCGAATCGAGTGCGCGATCGGTCTCAGCGGCTGGGCCCGCACACCGCTCGACCGCGGCGGACTCACCGGTCAACGCGGACATGTCGACCTCCACACAACCGTCGATCAGCCGGGCATCGGCGGAGATGCGATCTCCCTCGTTGACGAACAGCACGTCTCCGGGAACCAGCTCCCGAGCCAGCACCTGCACCCGGTGCCCGTCCCGCAACACCGCGGCCCGTTGCGGCAGATACGCGCTCAGTGCTTCAACGGCATGCTCTGCATGTTCCTCCTGCGCGAACGCCAGGCCCGCGTTCAGGACGATCACCGCGACAATCGCAACAGCCAGCACTACCGAACCGGAGACGAGAGCCAGGACAGCCGCCAACCACAGCAGCAGCGCCAAGGGGTGGGTGAACTGGCGCAGCAGAGCGAGCACCCACCGGGTCCGCCCGACTGCGGGCAGCTCATTGGGGCCGTGTACCAGCAGGCGCCGTGCGGCCTCGCGGGCCTCCAATCCGGTTTCTGCGCAACCGGGTGCCCCCGCCTGCGGCCGAGGTCCGGGTGACGTTGGCTGCAACGCCTGGCCGTCGTCTTCAGCGCCAGCCGGACCCGAATGCGCCAACGCGTGATCCATAGGCCTGTCCTCCCGTGGATAGGTCCGCGTGTGCCGACGGTACGAGCCGTTGCTGGTTCGAGCTTGCAGCGGCGCGAGCGGCGTAAGACAGGGCCTTTGGTAAACGCCCATAGCGACGTTGGTCTCCGGCCGCTGAATGACCTTGTCCCCTGTTCGGATGAGGATCCCGACATCTGGCCCAGGGATGTGTGCCGCGCTGCGGGCCGACCCGGGACCAACAGCGACCGGTCCGGGGACAAAGGACTCTGACCGCGACATGCTGCCGCCGATAGCTTTTCGGGTATCAGCCGTGAACTGGGCGTAACAATCAAAGGAGGACCTCATGACTATCGCTCGCGACATCATGCACGCTGACGTCTCCTGCGTCGGCGAGCATGAGTCGCTGACAACCGCCGCGCAACGCATGCGCGATATGGGAGTCGGCGCTTTGCCGATCTGCGGAGCAGACGATCGCCTCCATGGCATGATCACCGATCGCGATATTGTGGTGAAATGCCTTGCCGCTGAGCTGGAACCGGGCACAATGACCGCTGGTGAACTGGCACAGGGCAGCACCTACCACGTCGATGCAGAAGCGGACGTGGCGCAGATGCTGACGATGATGGAAGAGCACCAGGTGCGCCGTTTGCCCGTCATCGAAGATCACCGATTGGTCGGCATCGTCACCGAGGCCGACATTGCCCGCAACCTGCCCGAGCATTCCATCGCCGAATTCGTCAGAGCGATCTGCTGCCCGAAGGCTCTGACCAGTCAATGAACTGAAGGGGCCCTCCCCGGCCGGCACAGCGAGAGCGGCGCTGGGCATTCGACAACCACATCGGAACACAGGAGTACACGATGGACACCCAAGCGCAGGCGCGCACGCACATGTTCGCGCGCATACTGGGTCCGTTCTGGGCCATAGTCAGCCTCGTCGCCCTTGCCCGCACCGCAGACATGCCCATGCTGCTCGCTGGGTTCGAAGCCAACGGCGCCTGGCCGTGGGTAACCGGCGCCTTCATATTGGCCGCCGGCCTGACCGTGATCGCGCTGCATCAGTACTGGCGTAGTCCGGCCGCCGTCATGGTGTCCCTGTTCGGCTGGATCATGGTGCTCCGGGGCGCGTTCCTGTTGGCCTTCCCCTCCGCATTCATGTCGATGGCAGATTCGATGATCGGTGCGACGGCGGTGTGGCGGGCCGTCTTTCTCGTCTTCGCTGCGACCGGGCTCTATCTGACCTACGTCGGCTGGGTGGTGCCCGCGGAAATGGCCGCCGGCACGGCCCCGCGGATGCGGCACCTGCCGCACGCCTCCTGAAATACCGACTCCACAACTTCAGTCACATCACTACGAAGACCAGGGCGCTGCCCTACCCGAAACGAATTCCCGGCGATGGGCACAGCCCCGGCAGAACGGAGAGCAGTGCCATGCGTACCACCTACGGCGGCGTCACGCTCACCGCCGTTGCGGCCATTGCCACCATGCTGCACGCCGGGGCAGCCGCAGCCGACCCAAGCCAGGACGACCAGTTTCTCGCAGTACTGCAGAGCAAGCAGATCCCGGCGCTGGAGAACATCCCCACCGTGGTCGCCGCCGGCCATACCGTCTGTCGCAAACTTGACGACGGCGTCCCCGAGAACGTCATCCTGGACGGGCTGACAAACGACGCCTTCGAGATGAATCCGAGCCTGCGCTTGCAGTCGGCCCGCCTCTCGGCGACCATGAGCCGGTTCATCAGCGCCGCGGTCGAGGTCTACTGCCCCGGCGATCTGAACAAGATCGCCGAAGGGACGGCTGTCCGCCTCGGACCCGCCAGTCACTCTGCGAATCTGATCACCACCGTGACCTTCCGCCGGAGTCCCTCCGCGGTCGCCGGCCAAGTCGGCCGGCCCGCAGCTGACCCGCTGGCGCTCTCCTGGCCGATCGGTGCTGTTCCGACGGCTGACTTGAGCCAGCCCAACCCGCCGCCTCCGGCACCGGCGCCCCCGCAGGCGAAGGCTCCGCATTCCCCTCAGGTCATCGCGAAGCCCCCACCACCACAACGAGTCGTACCTCCACCACCACAGCAACCGCCTCCGCCACCACAGCAACCGCCACCACCACCGGAACAGCTCGAACCCCCACCACCCCAGCAACCACCACCTGCGCCGGAACAGGTCGATCCCCCTGCGAATGGCCCGGGGACCGGCACCGGCAGCGGCACTGGCGGCGGCGGTGGCGGTGGCGGCACCGGAAGCGGCCAGGGTCCGGGCGCCGGCGGGAGCGGTGACGGCGGGGCGGCGGAGCCCAGTCCGGCGCAACCCCGGCCTCCGGGTTTGATTCAGCTGGTGCCGTGGTGATCCGTGCCGGACACACCCGGGATCGGCGTCGCCCGGACGACTGTTCGGCGGCGGCCGATCTCTGACAGTGCCAGCGTGACCAACGTCGGCACCGCCGCGGCGACCGCCGGACTCAGCCCCGGCCCGTAGCCGATCTCGGCGACTTCGACGGTGAGCAGCACCAGCGCTTCCGGAGCCCGCTTCAGGGCCTGCCCCAGCGCAAAGGTTCGAGCCACATTCAGACTGTGTGAACTGGTTGAGCCATTGCCGGCGTCCACCTCTTCTGGGCCCCAACGGCCAACCTGCCCCGGCGTCGAGCGCCCGGTGATCGTGGCGTCTATCACCACCGCCAGTGCCGCGCCGTCCCACGCCTCGAGCAGGCCGGCCGGATCGGCGATACCGGTGACAATGTGAACGCCGGACTTGAGTCGCTCGCCCACCAGCAGAGCGGCGGCGGCACCGACACCGTCGTCTCGCCGATAGGTGTTGCCCAGCCCGATGACAACGATGTCGCCCATCACGCCCGCTCAACGGTCAGCGTCAAAAAGTGTGCGGCACAGGAGATACACGGGTCGTAGCTACGAATCACCCGTTCGCACAAAGCTGTCAGCGCGGCATCCCCGAGCGCAAGGTTTTCGCCGATCACCCGGGCCAGGTCCGTCTCGATGGCAGCCTGGTTCTGGGAGGTGGGCGGGATGATCGTCGCCTCGGCGATCAGTCCGTCGACTCCGATCCCATATCGGTGGTACAGCAGGCCGCGAGGCGCCTCACTGACGCCGTGGCCGACGCCGATACGCGCCGGTACCGGGACGAACGGCCGCGGAGGCCGCTGATAATCATCGATGATCCGCAACGCCTCCTCGATGGCGTAGACCACTTCGACAGCGCGAACGACGATACTGCGGAAGGGGTTACGACATACCGCAGCCAGCCCGGCTGCGGTCGCGGCCTGGGCGGCGACCGGTGACAGGGTCGTCGAGTTCAACGAATACCTGGCCAGTGGGCCGGTCAGATAGCATCCGCCGTCCAAGGTCGCCTGAAGGGCGGTGGAGTGCGGCACCTGATTCTCGACGATGTGATCGGTGAAGGCGGATGCCGCAAACACCGCACCGGCACTGCGCGCGATGACACCGTTCTCAATCGGGTACCGGTCATGCCGGCGCAGCGCCAACAGTTCGTGTTCGACCTCGACATCGGGAAACTCGAAGCCCGCAACCCAGTCGACCGTGGCCACCGCGTCGTCGAGTGCGGCACGCAGCAGGGGTTGCAGTGCCACTAGGTCAGTCCGGGTCGGCACCGTGTAGAACCCGCCCAGCCGGACGTTGACCGGATGGATCGACCTTCCGCCGATGAACGCCATGACCTGGTTGCCGGCCTTCTTCAACCGCAGCCCGCGCTCGACGATGTCATGCTGGTCGCGTGCCATCGCGACGGCATCGGGATAGCCGAGGAAGTCCGGCGCATGCAACAGATAGATGTGCAGGACGTGGCTGTGAATCCATTCGCCGCAGTACAACAGGCGACGCAGTGCGATCAGATCGGGATCGATGGCGACGCCGCAGGCGTCCTCGATCGCGTTGCAGGCACTGACCTGGTAGGCCACCGGGCAGATTCCGCAGATCCGGGCGGTCAGGTCGGGCGGCTCGGTGTGCGAGCGTCCCCGCAGAAACGCCTCGAAGAAGCGTGGCGGCTCGTAGATGTTGAGCTCCACCGATTCCAGCAGACCGTCTCGGAGCCGAATATGCAGTGCGCCTTCGCCTTCGACGCGGGTCAAGGGACCGACAGTGATCCTGCGGCGCCGCGCGCTCACCGCGGCGGCCGTTCCGCTGCGAAGGCAGCAACGTTGAATGTCGAAAAAACCCGCTCGACGTCGTCTGGCGACATGCCGTCGCGCCGCAACAGCGGGATCAGCGTCGCTGTCGCCGGTGCGGCCGACGGACCGAAGCAGCCGTAACAACCGCGGTGATGGCGGGGGCACAGCGCCCCGCAGCCCGCGTGCGTCACCGGACCCAGGCACGGGATTCCGTCAGCAACGATCACGCAGGTCACACCGCGCAACTTGCACTCGGTGCACACCGTCTTGGCCGGCAGGCGGGGTTTGCGGCCGATCAACAACGCTGCGAGCGTGTCCAAGAGCTGGCCGCGGTCTATCGGGCAGCCCTGCAGCTGGTAATCGACGGCGACATGGGTCGACGCCGGTGTTGAGGTGGCCAGGGTGTCGATGTATTCCGGTTTGGCGTACACCACCGAGGCGTACTCGGCGACGTCGGCGAAATTTCGCAGCGCCTGCACCCCTCCCGCAGTGGCACAGGCTCCGATGGTGACCAAAACCCGGGACTGCTCGCGGATCTCATGGATGCGCCGCACGTCGCCGGCCGTGGTGATCGATCCTTCGACCAGCGACACGTCATAGGGGCCGCCGACCACCGCGCTGGACGCCTCCGCGAAGTTCGCGATCTGGACCCGCTCGGCGAGCATCAGCAGCTCGTCCTCGCAGTCCAGCAGCGTCAGCTGGCAGCCATCGCAGGAGGCGAACTTCCACACTGCCAGCGAGATCGGGCTCATCTAGAGTTCCTTGACCCGCAGCAGCGGCCCTGCCACGTCGTAGCCGACCACCGGACCGTCCCGGCACAGCAGCAGCGGACCCAGCTGGCAGTGGCCGCACCAGCCCACCCCGCACTGCATGTTGCGCTCCAGGGAGACCCGGATATCTTTGGCGGCAACCCCTTTGGTCATCAGCGCCTCGGCCCCGAACCGTAACATCGGCTCGGGGCCGCACAGGAACGCGGTGGTTCTCCCGGGTTCCAGCGCGAGCCGGTGCAGCGGCTCGGTCACCAGACCGACATCGCCCGACCATCCCGGGGTCGGCGCATCGACGATGAGATGAACCTCAAGTCGCGGGTCGGCGGTCCAATCCACGAGCTGGGCGGCGAACAGGAAGTCCTTTCGCGACCGGGCGCCGACAATGAGGCTGATCCGGCCGAAGCGGGACCGCTGGGCCAGCGCGCTCAGTACCGCAGGACGCAGCGGGCACAGTCCCACTCCGCCGGCGACCATCACCAGATCCCGGCCCACGGCCTCCGACAGCCCCCAGGTGGTGCCGAACGGGCCTCGCACTCCGACCACGCTGCCGGGCACCGAGTCGTGCAGCGACCGGCTGACCGCTCCGACCGCCCGGATCGTGTGGGTGATCGAGCCGTCGGTGACGGTCGGATCACCGCTGATCGAGATCGCCACCTCGCCGACCCCGAACGCGTACAGCATCATGAACTCCCCCGGCCGGGGAACCCGCAGCGCCTGTCCGACCGGCTCCAAGCACAACGTCGCGGTTTCCGGGCTCTCCACGACCCGGCTCCGGACCCGGTAGGGCACCGGAGCCATCGGCGATCGCGGCGGGATCTGCGGTTCACGACGGGCCCCGCTGTCAAGCATCGCCGTCTGCCCGCGCCATCTTGTTCATCTCTTCGGTGATGTCAATACCGGTGGGACACCAGGCAATGCAGCGTCCACAACCGACACAGCCCGACATCCCGAACTGGTCGTGCCAGGTGCCCAACTTGTGGGTCAGCCACTGCCGGTAGCGCGACGCGCCGGATTGCCGGACACTTCCGCCGTGCAGGTAAGAGAAGTCGATCTCGTAACACGATGCCCAGGTCTGCCACCGCTCGGCATGATCGCCACGCAGGTCGCTGACGTCCTCGGTACTGGTGCAGAAACAGGTGGGGCACACCATCGTGCAGTTTCCGCACGTCAAGCAGCGGCTTGCTATCTCCTCCCACTGCGTTGACTCGCGTGATCGGCCCAGCAGACTCTTCAGGTCTGCCTCGGGCATCGACCGACCCATCTGATCCGCGGCGGCTTCGACCTGCGCGTGCGCCGTGTCGATCTCGGCGACGGTGGCTTCGCGGTGCGGCACCGCCGCCAAAACCTCGGCGCCTTCCGGACTGCCGCTGTAGGCGACATAAGTCGCGGAGTCCCCCGCGCACAGTTCGCTGAGCACCAGGTCATATCCCGGACCGACCGACGGTCCGGTACCCATCGAGGCGCAGAAGCACAGCCCGCCCGGCTCGGTGCAGTTCACCCCGACCACAAAGACCCGCCGGCGGCGTTCCGCATATGCGGTGTTGGGGTAGGCCGAACCACCGAGTACGCGGTCCAAGGTGGCGATCGCCGCCATGTCGCAGCCCCGCACCCCGAGGAATGCGTACCGTGCAGGTGGCTCGTCGGGTTCGGTGACAGCGGTACCGTCCCGGTCGGCCGACCACAGCAGTTGCCGCGGTGGATGCAGGAACTGCTTCCACGACTGAGCTCCGGTGCAATGGCCGAAGGCGGCCTGATCCGCACGGCGCCGGATCCGATAGCGACCGGGGGCAACGTCGACGCCCCAGCCGCGGGGCAGATCGTCGGCCGAATTCAGCTCGGCGAGCACGATGGCACTGTCCCGCAGTGTCGGACCCACCACGCGGTAACCGCGCTCGATCAGCACATCGACGAGGTGGTGAAGTCCGGCCGTGTCGACCAACGCGGCGGGGGTGCTACCCCGGCAGTCCACCGGCCCATCATCCTCCGACGCGGCACCGACGACAAGATCCCTCCTGGTTCGTCTGCGGCGGCCACGTCAGCGCCCGTCCGGGGGCCCGAGGGCGGGCCGATCGGCGCTCCGCTGAGGACCAACGGCCCTAACACCGGCTCCGGGCGTCGCAGAACGATTGAGCCCAGGTGCAGATCGGAGGTCGAGATGCTCACCGTGCGGGTGGAAACCGAGGCCGTCAAGGATGCCGTGCGCGCGGCATGCCGCGCCCCGTCGCTGCACAACATCCAGCCGTGGCAGTGGGTCCTGGAAGCCGGCCGCCTGCAACTGTTCCTCGACGAGAGCCGGGTCCTGCCGTCCGATCACGCGGGGCGGGAGGCGACTATCGGTTGCGGCGCGGCGCTGGACCATCTTCGGGTGGCGATGGCCGCAACCGGCCTGCATGCCAACGTCGACCGCTTTCCCAATCCCAACAATCCCAACCATCTCGCATCGATCCAGTTCGACAAGATGAGCTACGTCACCGAAGGGCACCGATGCCGGGCAGCGGCGATCTGGGTACGGCGCAGCGACAGGCTGCCGTTGGCGCCGCCGCCCAATTGGGTGGCCTTCGAGCCGCTGCTGCGGTCCCGCCTTGAGGAGTACGCCGTAGACCTCGACGTCCTGCCCGAAAAGTCCCGCCCCCGACTGGCCTACGCGTCGCAGTTCGCCGAATCGCTGCGGCTCTACGACGCGTCCTACCACGCCGAGTTACACCGGTGGACAACGCCATTCGAGACCTCCACAGGCGTCTCGTACAGCTCCCTGCCCTCTGACTCAGAAGGCGGCCGGGTCGATGTCGGTCGTGCCTTTCCCGGAGTGCACCATGGTGATCGACGGGCACAGATCCAGCGTGATCAGGCGACCATCGTGGTGCTGTCCACGCGATCGGATGCGCGCGCCGACGCGTTGATCGTCGGCGAGGCACTCTCGGCCGTCCTTCTGGAGTGCACCATGTCCGGCCTGGCCACCTGTCCGCTGACTCATCTCACCGAAGTTCAGGTGACCAGGGACATTGTCGAGACATTGGTGGGCCGCAACGCCTTTCCTCAGATCCTCGTCCGGATCGGACAGGCACCGGGCACCGAGGAACCCCTGCCCCGCACGCGGCGCCGGCCGCTGTCCGACGTGCTGTCCATCCACGGCGGGTAGCGGGGGCTCATGTTCGCGTCATCGGCTGCCCCCCGCGTAGTCGTCGGTGTGGACGGATCACGTGCCGCTCTCAAAGCCGCCTACTGGGCTGTCGACGAAGCGCTCGACCGCGAGCTCCCGCTGGGGCTGCTGTGCGCAGTCGACTCCGGCTCCCCCGGCGCGAACGCGACGGCTGCGGCCGAAACAGCGGTGCGCAGCGCCATGGCAGCGATCGAGGCCCTCGACCGGCCGCCCAAGCTGGAAGCCGAGATCGTGCACCGGCGGCCGGTGACCGCGCTGCTGCAAGCCTCGCGATCCGCGGCGGTGATCTGCGTCGGCTCGATCGGGTTTCATCACGAGCCGGGCAGCAGGATCGGGTCCACCGCCGCCGCAGTGGCGACCTCGGCGCATTGCCCGGTCGCCATCGTGCCACGCACCTTCACCGCCGGAACGGCGCAAACCGGGCTGGTCCTGGCGGTGGTGGACGGTTCCTCGGCCGGCGACGGCGTATTGGAGCTCGGCGCTGCCGAGGCAGGACTGCGCGGCCTGCCGCTGCGCGTCTTCGCACTGCAGCAGCACCGCCGGGCCCCACCGGGCGAGTCCGACGTGCCGTCCGACCCGCCGCTGCCCACCGCCGTCGAGCGCTGGATAGCCCGCTGCCGGCAAGAACATCCGGACCTCGATGTGGATTCGGTCGGCTATCACGACGGTCTGCTCAATTGCTTTGAGCGCCTGCAGCGCAGCGGATCGGTGATCCAACTGGTGGTGGTGGCCCCCCGCCGGCCCGGCCCATTGGACGTTCTGCTGGCTCCCACTGGCCGGGCGGTCGTGGAGTCCGCCGGCAGCGCCGTGCTGGTCTGCGATCGGACGTGGTGGTTGTGACCGCCGGCGACGGTGCTGCCGCTACCGGGTCAGAACAGCTGAAAGTCTTCCTGGTCGACGACCACGAGGTGGTCCGGCGCGGGCTGATCTCGCTGCTGAGCTCGGACCCCGACCTGACCGTGGTCGGCGAAGCCGAAACCGTACGGGAAGCCTTGGCCCGCATTCCCGCACTGCTGCCGGACGTCGCCGTGCTCGACGTGCGACTGCCCGACGGCAACGGCATCGAACTGTGCCGTGAACTGCTGTCCCGGGTGCCCGCTCTGCGGTGTCTGATGCTGACCTCGGACAGCTCCGAGGAAGCGGCGCTGAACGCGATTCTGGCCGGCGCCAGCGGTTACGTCGTCAAGGACATCCGGGGCATGCAGCTGGCCCAGTCGATCAAGGATGTCGGCGCCGGCTGCTCGCTGCTGGACAACCACGCGGCGGCGGCGCTGATGGTCCGGCTCCGCATGGGCGCCCAGGCGCCCGACCCCCTGTCCAAGCTCACCGAGCAGGAACGGGCCCTGCTGGCGCTACTGGCCGAGGGGCTGACCAACAAACAGATCGCCGAGCGCATGTTCCTGGCCGAGAAGACCGTCAAGAACTACGTCTCGCGTCTGTTGGCCAAGCTGGACATGCAGCGGCGCACCCAGGCGGCCGTTTTCGGCTCACGCCTGTCCGGCCGCTGAGGCTGCTACCCGACGTGCAGCGGGTCGATCTGTACCCGCACCGGGTGGTGCGATCCACGGGCACTGAGCACACCGACGCCGTGGCGCAGCGCCGCGGCCAGCGCCAAGCCGTGGTCGCGTCCCACCCGCACCAGCATGCGGATGATGCTCAGTTCCTCGGGGACACCGGCGGGACGGCGCACGCCCGGCGGTAGCGGCACGGGCCCGAGCAGGTCGGCGCCGTCGGGCAGGCGGGTCTGTTCCAACAGCGCCGTCACCGAGGCCGGATCGCCGTCGAGGGCCGCGAGGTGCACCGCGGGCGGCAGGCCCACCTCGGCCCGGGTGGTCAGTTCGGCATCGGCGTGGCCGACCGGGTCCCACCGGATGAGGGCCTGCACGGTGGGAATCGCGGAATCGGCGACCACCGTCACCTGCCCGCCCGAAGCCTGGTCGCGCACCAGGGCAGACGCAGCCATCCAGCGCCGCAGCGTGTCTTCGGCGGCACGCAGATCCTGACGGCCCAGCAACGCCCAGCAGTCCAGCAGCAACGCCGCCCCGTAGCCGCGCGGGGCGCGGGGCTCGGCGCCGGGTGTGGCGATCACCAGGGCCGCGCCGTCCTCGATGGCGTCGACGATGGCGTCACCGGCGGACGTGACGACCGGGGTGCCCGGGAAGGCTCGGCCCAGTTCTTCGGCGGTTCGCCGGGCACCGATGACGACCGCCCGCACGGCATCGGACCCGCAGCGCGCACAGCGCAGCGCCGAGTCCTGGCGACCACACCAGCGACAGACGGCCGCACCGCCACGTTCCGGCAGCGACAACGGGCCGGTGCAGTGCCGGCAGCGGGCGATCGTGCGGCAGCGGGCACAGGCCAACGACGGCACGTAGCCGCGGCGCGGCACCTGCACCAACACCGGCGCCCCGGCGGCCAGGGCACTGCGCGCGCTCGCCAGTCCCACGGCCGGAAGCCGCGCGCTGCGGGCGGCGGGGTCACGCTGCTCGGCGTACCCGGTGTCGTCGAGGGCCAACACCCGCGGCCGGGCCGCGCGGAGCACCGCACGCGGTGCCACCACGTCGTGCGCCCACCCACTGGTCACCAGCGCGTGCGCCTCGGCGGTACGGGCGAATCCACCGATCAGGGCGGCACAGCCCGCCAGATGGGCCCGCAGCATCGCCACCTCGCGCGCATGCGGATAAGGCGCCCGCGGCTCGGCCAGGGAATCGTCGCCGTCGTCCCAGACCATCACCAGGCCCAGATCGGCCAGCGGCGCGAAAACCGCGCTGCGCGTGCCGATCACCAGCCGTGCGTGGCCGCGCAGTACCGACAACCACCGCCGGTAGCGGGTGGCCGGGCCCAGGCCGGCGGACAGTGCCGCGACCGCCGACTCCTCGATTCGTGCGCTCACGGCCCGGTGCAGCGCATCGACGTCGCGCTGATCGGGCACGATCGCCAGCGCGGTGCGCCCGGCCCGCATGGTCGCCGCGGCGGCGTCGACGAAGCGCTCGGTCCACGACTCGCCCGGCAGCGCCTGCCACACCGCGCGCGCGGCCCGGCCCTCCCCCAGCGCGGCCAGCCAGGATGCGCCCGCGCCGTAGCGTTGCCAGCCGGCCGGGTCGACCGGGGCGAGCACGGGCGGCTCAGGCGGCGTCGTCGCTGCGCGTTCCACCCGGGCGTGCCGAGGCGGTACCGCCAGGCGCAGGACGTCGGCCCGGCTGCCGGCGTAACGCGCGGCGACGGCCTCCACGAGTCGACGGACCTCGCCGGTGAGCACCGGTTCGGCCGAGACCACGCGCTCCAGCCGGCCCAGCCGGCCGACGTGGTCGGTATCGGTGCGGCGTTCCCAGATGAAGCCGTCGACCAACCTGCCGTGAAAGCGAACCCGCACCCGTGCGCCGGGCCGAGCGTCCCCGGACTGCTCGGGCGCGACCAGATAGTCGAACTCGCGGTCCAGGTGCGGAACCGAGAGCATCGGCAGCACCCGGGCCACCGGCTCGCCGGTGGCGCCGGTTTCGCGACCTTCGCTGTCGACGCTCACCACGCAGGTCTAGCAGACGCCGCCGACCCCGGCAGCCGGTGGATCGCCGGTGCAACGGGTTGTGCATTGGCGTACACGTCACCGGCGCCGCCCAATTACGTTGCTGCGGTATGCCCGAACCGTGTGGCGCCCATACCCGCGCCGCGCGCGGCGCGGAATCCGGCCTCGCCGCGCGGCTGCGCACCGCCGCGCTGGCCGATCAGCTGCTGATCGCGGCGGTTGCCGACGCCGCCGGGCAGGCTCACAGCGGGCTCGGACACCTCGATGCCGTCGGCGCGCAGATCCGGGCCGCGCTGGCCGGCCCCCCGGCGCCGGCCTGGGACTGCCCGGCCGGCCGCCGCGAGTTCCAGCTCGTGCTGGCCGCCAGGGCCCGCGACATCGGCCGGGTGATCGCCGACGCCACCACGCACAACCGGCTGCAGGCGGCCCTGATTCGCTCGGCCGGTGCCGGCTACGGGATACCGGCCCGAGTGCGCGACCGGATCAACCGGCAGGCACTGGCCGAGGACATCCGGTGCGCGGACGGCGAGCCGTGCCCGGTCGGGGCCCGTTACGAGAACGCGCTGCGGGTCCGCGACGCGCTCGCAGCCAACGGTGACGCCGGCGCCGAATCGGTGCTGCTGCTCACCTATGAACCGGCGGCGTTCGACGGCCGGGGACGGGCCGTGATCGCGATCGGCGATCCCGACACCGCCGACAACACCACCGTGTTGGTCCCCGGGGCACAGAGCAGCGTCCGCACCGGCTACCTGTCGCGCCCGGACGGGCGAAACGTCTACCGCGAGGCGACCCGCGCCGATCCCGACCGCACCAACTCGGTCATCCTGTGGATGGGTTACCGCGCTCCGGACAGCCTGCTGGATCCGGCTGTGGCGCAACCGTTTTCCGCCCGGGCCGGCGGTCGGCTGCTGGCCGCCGACCTGCAGGCCCTGGCGGCGTCGCACATCGGCACCGCCCATGTCACGGTGGTGGGCCATTCCTACGGCTCCACGACGGTGGCCGATGCCGCGGCCGGCGCGGGGCTGCGCGCCGACGACGTGGTGCTCGTGGGGTCGCCGGGAACCGATCTGGCGCGCCGCGCCGACGACTTTCACCTACCGGCAACAGGACATGTGTATGTGGGGGCGGCGTCGTCGGATCCGATCACCGGTCTCGGCGGTCAGCCACAACTGAGCCTGCCGGGCACGTCGGCGACCGTGGGGCTGGGCGCCGACCCGGCGGTCGACGGCTACGGGTCCACCCGCTTCAGGGCCGAAGTCCGCGGTGTCGCATTGCCCGCGACCGGCCACAGCAGCTACTTCGATCCCGGTGGCGAGTCGCTGTTCAGTATCGGCGACATCGCCTCCGGGCACGGCGACGCGCTGGCCGGCCACCACATGACCGCGCTGCACCGGCGCCGGTTGCCGGCCTTCGATCCGGAACGGCTGCGACTGGGCACCGGCGGCCACCGGCATTGACCACCAGCGGGTTTCAGATCGCCGACGACCTCGCATCACCGCTCGACCGGCCGAAGAAGAATCCGGCGGTGATGAGCAGTTGGGCGGCGGCGTAGGTCCACCAGATCGGCACCTCGAGCAGTTCATTGCCCAGCACGAACTTGCTCGCGCCGATCATGGCGTCCGAGGCCGCAAAACACACCGCTCCGATCGCGGTCCAGTGGGTGGGCAGCTTCGCCAGCAGCGCGACGCACACCATGGCGCCGAGCACCCCGACGTAGACCACCACCGGCACGGTCATTCCCTCGCGCATCAAACCCGGCCAGAACCACGCCAGCAGCGCCAGGCAACTGGCAATGAGCAGCCCCGGCCCGATCAGCCGCCGCCGCGAGACCACCGCCAGCGGCAACAGCGCGCCGAGATAGCACAGATGCGCCACCAGAAATGCGCTCAGGCCCGCCACGAAAGACGGCTCCCACCACGGGATCGCCAACAACCAGTCACCGGTCGCGGAGAAGATCAGCGCCGGGATCAGCCAGCGTGCCTCCCGCAGGATCGGGTGAGCGGCTGCGGCGAAGGCCAGCAACACCGCCATGGACGCCTTGAAAGCCGGCTGACCGACCCATTGCCCGGTCAGTTCCTCACCCGGCACCGAACGCAACGCCACCACCGTCAGGAAGATGCCGTAACCCACGCCGAGCCATCCGGCTGCGGCCCAGCCGGTGAAGACGCGGCGGGTTGCGTACGGTGTTTCCATGCCAGCAATCGACCCCATAATGCTGAAGGTACTGGACGCCGTCCCTTTCCGACTAACCCTCGACGACGGTGTCGTCGCGGCGCGCCGCGCGATGCGCGACCTGCCGCGCCGCCCGGTGCATCCGGACCTGCCCGCCGAGGACCGGGTGATCGAAGGCCCGGGCGGTGATCTGCCGATCCGCATCTACCGGCCCGCAGGCAGCCAATCCGGTGCCGCGCCGGTGGTGGTGTTCTTCCACGGCGGCGGTTTCGTCGCCGGCGACCTCGAGACCCACGACGGCACCGCCCGCATGCATGCCGCCGGCGCCGGCGCGGTGGTGGTGTCGGTGGACTACCGGCTGGCCCCCGAGCACCCGTTTCCGGCCGCGGTGCACGACGCGCTGGCAGCGGTCGAGTGGGTGGCGGCACACGCCGGCGAACTGGGCGTGGACCCGGCCCGGCTGGCGGTGGCCGGCGACTCGGCCGGCGGCAACCTGGCCGCGGTGGTCGCGCAACTGGCCCGCGACGGCGGCGGACCGGCGATCGCTTTCCAGCTGCTGTGGTACCCGGCGACCACCTACGACGGCAGCCTGCCGTCGTTCAGCGAGAACGCCCAGGCCCCGATCATCGACAGCAAGGCGATCGCGGCCCTGACGCTGGCCTATGCCGGGCACGTCGACCTGACCGACCCGCCGCCCACTCTGGCTCCGGCGCGCGCCGCGAATCTGGCCGGCCTGCCGCCGGCCTACATCGCGGTGGCCGGCCACGATCCGCTGCGCGACGACGGCATCCGTTACGGCGAGCTGCTAGCCGCCGCCGGGGTCCCGGTGCAGGTACACAACGCCGAGACGATGATTCACGGTTACCTGGGCTACGCCGGCGTCATTCCGGCGGCAACCGAGGCCGCCGATCGCGGGCTGGCCGCGCTGAAGGCGGCCCTGACCGGGACGGCGTAACAGTCCGATGCGGCTGAACCAGGTCACCGTCGGCAGCACCGACCTGGACCGCGCCGAGCGGTTCTACCGGCTCCTGGGTTTGCAGCTGATCGTCAAGACAGCGGACTATCTGCGGTTCGAATGCCCGTCGGGCGGCAGCACCTTCTCGGTGCACCGCGTCGGCGAAGTGCCGGAAGCCGAGCAGGTGACGATCTATTTCGAGGTCGATGACGTCGACGAGCACTACCAGCGGTTGCGCGCATCGATCGAGTTCGCCCAGGCGCCGGCCGACATGCCGTGGCTGTGGCGGGAAGCCCGGCTGCGCGACCCCGACGGCCACCGGCTGTGCCTGTTCCACGGCGGTGCCGCCCGGCGTAATCCGCCGTGGCGCCTGCCACCGGAGGATTTGCCCTAACACCGCCCGGGCCCCGCGGCTTGCGCGCTACCGTCGACCTCGATCGACATCGGCGACGAGGAGCATCAGAGGTGACCGAGGAGCCCGACCACGAAGTTGTGATCGTCGGCGCCGGATTCTCCGGCATCGGGGCGGCGATAAACCTCGACCGCGCCGGCATGGCGGACTATGCCGTTCTCGAGGCCGGCGACGGCGCGGGCGGAACCTGGCACTGGAACACCTATCCGGGTATCGCCGTGGACATCCCGTCGTTCTCCTACCAGTTCTCCTTCGAACAGAGCGCGCACTGGTCACGCACGTATGCCCCCGGCCGGGAACTGAAGGCCTACGCCGAGCACTGCGTCGACAAGTACGGTCTGCGCTCCCGAATCCGGTTCGCCACCAAGGTTCTTGGCGCGACATTCGACGAAGATCACGGCTGCTGGCGGGTCCAAACCGAAGCGCGCGGAACCCGCGGCGAGGTCAGCGCCCGGTTCCTGATCAACGCCAGCGGAGTGCTGACCACCCCGAAGCTGCCCGACATCGCCGGTGTCGACACCTTCGCCGGGGCGCGTATCCACACCGCACGCTGGGACCACTCGCAAGACCTGACCGGCAGGCGCGTGGCGGTGATCGGCACGGGCGCCTCTGCGGTACAGGTGATTCCGGAGATCGCACCGACCGTCTCGTCGCTCACGGTGTTTCAGCGGACCCCGATCTGGTGTTTTCCGAAGTTGGATATGCCGCTGCCCAGCCCGGCCCGCTGGGCGATGCGCCTTCCCGGCGGCAAGGCGCTGCAGCGACTGGTCAGTCAGGCCTACGTCGAGGCGACCTTCCCGATCGCGGCGCAGTACTTCACGGTGTTTCCCCTGGCCAAGCGGATGGAGGCTGCCGGGCGGGCGTTTCTGCGCCGGCAGGTGCACGATCCGCAGCTGCGGGAGCAGCTCACCCCGCGCTACGCCCCCGGGTGCAAGCGGCCCGGCTTCCACAACAGTTACCTGTCGACCTTCAACCGCGACAACGTGACGCTGGTGGTCGACCCCATCGACCGGATCACCCCCACCGGGGTCGTGACCGCAGACGGAACCGCGCACGACGTCGATGTCCTGATCCTGGCCACCGGGTTCAAGGTGATGGACAGCGACACCGTTTCCACCTTCGCCGTCACCGGGGCGGGCGGGCAGACCTTGACCCGGTACTTCGAGGAGAACCGGCTGCAGGCTTACGAGGGGGTCAGCATTCCCGGGTTCCCCAACATGTTCAGCGTGTTCGGCCCCTACGGCTACGTCGGCTCATCGTATTTCGCGCTCATCGAGGCCCAGACTCACCACATCGTGCGATGCCTGAAAAGCGCGCGCAGCCGCGGGGCGAGGCGCATCGAGATCTCCGAGGCTGCCAACGCCCGCTACTTCGACGAGATGATGCGCAAACGGCACCGGCAGATCTTCTGGCAGGACAGCTGCCGGCTGGCCAACAGCTACTACTTCGACAAGAACGGCGACGTTCCGCTGCGGCCCGCCACCACGGTCGAGGCCTACTGGCGCAGTAGGCACTTCGACCTCGGCGACTACCGGTTCAGCGCCTGAAAATCCACGGCGCGCGGTTCACCCCCGTCAGATCGCGCGCTTGAGGTCCTCGACCTTGTCGAGCCGCTCCCACGGCAGGTCGACGTCGCTGCGGCCGAAGTGCCCGTAGGCCGCGGTCGGGGCGTAGATCGGCTGCAGCAGCTCCAGGTCGCGCACGATAGCGCCGGGCCGCAGGTCGAACACCTCGCCGATGGCCTTTTCGATCTTGACCGGGTCGACGGTCTCGGTGCCGAACGTCTCAACGAACAAGCCCACCGGCGCCGCCTTGCCGATCGCGTAGGCGACCTGCACCTCGACGCGCTGAGCCAGGCCCGCGGCGACGATGTTCTTGGCCACCCAGCGCATCGCGTAGGCCGCCGAGCGGTCCACCTTCGACGGGTCCTTGCCCGAGAAGGCGCCGCCGCCGTGCCGTGCCCAGCCGCCGTAGGTGTCGACGATGATCTTGCGGCCGGTCAGGCCGGCATCGCCCATCGGCCCGCCGACGACGAACTTGCCCGTGGGGTTGACCAGCAACCGCACGTCGGAGGTGTCCATGGTCTCGTGGGCCAGCTCGGCCAGCACCGTGTTGATCACCTGGTCGCGGATGTCGCCGGCCAGGGTCGTTTCCAGATCGATGCCGTCGGAGTGCTGGGTGGACAGCACCACCGTGTCCAGCCGAACCGGCACGTTGTCCTCGTACTGCACGGTGACCTGCGTCTTGCCGTCCGGGCGCAGGTACGGCAGCGTGCCGTCCTTGCGGACCTCGGTGAGCCGGCGCGCGAGCCGGTGCGCCAGCGCGATCGGCAGCGGCATCAGCTCCGGGGTGTCGGCGATCGCGTAACCGAACATCAGGCCCTGGTCGCCGGCGCCCTGCGAGTCCAGCGGGTCGGCCGCGCCCTCGACGCGGGCTTCGTGCGCGGTGTCGACGCCCTGGGCGATGTCGGGCGACTGAGCACCGATGCCGATGTTGACCCCGCAGGTCGCGCCGTCGAAGCCCTTGTCCGACGAGTCGTAGCCGATCTCCAGGATGCGCTCGCGCACGATGTTGGTGATGTTGGCGAACGCTTCGCGGGCGGTGGTGGTCACCTCGCCGACCACGTGCACCTGGCCGGTGGTCACCAGGGTCTCCACCGCAACCCGTGAGCGGGGGTCATCGGCGAGCAGGGCATCGAGCACCGAGTCGCTGATGGCGTCACAGATCTTGTCGGGGTGGCCCTCGGTCACCGACTCACTGGTGAACAGCCGTCCCTTATCGCTCACAATGTCGCCTTCCGGGTTATCGATCACACGTTCGCTCGGGCAAATATAGCTATGCGGTCCTCGGGACAGCCTGGCAGCCCGGTGCCTCATCCCCCACGGCGAGAACCTGAACGAATCGCCCCTGCGAGCGCCCACTCTACCGCCCGCTGCGCACGCCGCCACTCGGGGTTGAGCCGCCGGACACCGCGCCGGGGGCGCCGCCCGATCACGGCGCCGCCGTCTCCACCCGCACCGCCCAGCCCACCAGTGACCGCAGATAGCGCAGCACCAGTTCGTCGGGGTAGGTCTGCGGGTCGGTGAGATGCAGCAGCGCCAGCTCCTCCACCGACGACAACAACAGCCGCGCCGTCGCACCGCCGGCATCGACGGGGCGGCCTACCAGCCGCGACAGCCGCCCTGCGGCGAGGCTGCGGGCATACCGGCGGCCCAGTTCCGTGCGGGCCTGCAACTGCGGCGGGGCGCCGGCGGGCGGGCTCAGGATGATGCGCCAGCTGGTGGGCGCGGCATGCAGGTAGGCCAGGATGCCGCGCCCGAGCGCGTCCGGGTCGTCGGCCAGCGGGCCCTCCACACTTTGCATCCCGGCGAACGCAATCCCTGACTCGCGGTCCAGCAGGGCCGACATCAGACCGGCGAGGTCACCGAAATTCTGATACACCACGGTCCGGGTGACCTCGGCGGCCCGGGCCACCCGTTCGATGCTCACCGCGGCGAATCCTTCGGCGGCAACGATGTCACGGGCGTGGTCGAGCAGTTGCGCCCGCCGGGCCTGCGCCGACATCCGCCGCCGCGGCTCCGGCCGGGCGTTCATCTGGGGTCCGGCAGCTCGAGCAGCAGGTCCACGGCGCGCGCCGCGCTCTGCACGGCGCTTTCCATGGTCGCCGACCAGTCGGCGCGGGTCCAATCCCCGGCGAGCACCAACCCGGGAACCGACGTTCGCTGGTCCGGGCGCAGCCCATCGGTGCCCACCACCTGCGAGAAGGTGGCTTTGGGCATCTTGACCACCTGCGCGGCAACCACATTGGCCTCCGCGGCGGCGGGATAGTAACGGCGCAACAGGTCCATCTGCTCGGCCACGATCTGCTCGTTGGACCGGTGAATCTGTTCGTAGGCGCCGCTGGTGGTCAGGCAGTACAACCAGGCGCCGTCCGGCTCGCGGCGATGCATCCGCTGGCGGTCGAACACCTCATCGATGACACCGGTGCCGCCGATGATCGACTCCATGGCCGCTTCGGTTCCCAGCGGCCGGTCCAGGTAGAGGTTTGTGCTCACGATCGGCGTGTAGTGCAGCTTCTCCGCCGCGGCGTAGATCTCGGCGTGCTCGGGCAGATCGTCGAGCAGCCCGGCGATATTGGAGTTGGGTACCGCGCACACCACCGCGTCGGCCGGCACTTCGGTGCCGTCCGCCAGCACGACGGCGCGCACCGCGTTGTCCTGCACCACGATTCGACGGGCCACCGCCCGATAGCGCACCTCGACGCCGTACCGGTCGAAAACGTCGAGCGCACCCGAGATGTAGAGCGTGTCCAGATCGGTGGTCGGGTAGCCGATCGTCACCGCCCTGCGATGGCGCAGTCCGAGCCGAATGCCGGTGGCGAGCACGTCGGCGAAGACCTTGGCCGAGCCCCGATCCACCGGCTCTGCGGCGATCCCCAGCGCCAGCCAGTCCCACACCGCCTCCCGTGCGCGGGCGGGCATCCCGACTCGCCGAAGCCACTTGTCGGTGCTGAGATTGGGCAGGTCTGCGGGCTGAAACAGCGCCTCGCCCGCCAGGCGCACGGTCGCCACGGCGGTGCGCAGCCGGTCGACGAGGCTGGCCTCGGGGTGCGGCCCGAACAGCGACCGCACCGCACCGATGCCCCGGGTCACCAGGGTGGTGCTGGCCCCGCCGGGCCAGCGCAGCGTGCCGCCGGTCGGAAACTCCACCATCGAGCGGGTGCCGACGCTGGTCAGGTAGCGGAACAGGTGCTCGTAGCCGCTGGCGATCACATGCTGACCGTTGTCGGCGGGGTCGGCGATTCCCGGCACGCTCATCGCCTGGGTGCGTCCGCCGAGCCGCCCGCGCCGCTCGAGCAGCGTCACCTTCTTGCCCGCCTCGGCCAGCCACACCGCCGAGGCAAGGCCCGCCAGGCCGCCCCCGATCACCACGTAGCGTCGATCGTCCACACCCAGCCCCTCTCGAATAACTTACGAATCGAAAGTTATCCCACCGAGGGCGGGGTGATCAATGGTTGCGCACTGGGCCGGGCGACGCCGCCGCCCCGGACGTCACTCGCGATGGCCGCCGAGGAACGCCACGACGGCGTCCACGATACGGCTGGCCATCAAGGTCTTGGACCCCGGCTCCAGGGCGGACTCGGCGCCGTCGGCGGCCAGCAGCCACCCGTCGTTGTGGTCTACCTCGAAGGCGCGGCCGTCCCCGACCGCGTTCACCACCAGCAGGTCGCAGCCCTTGCGGTGCAGCTTCGCGCGGGCGTGGAACAGCACGTCGCCGTTCTCGTCGCCGGTCTCGGCGGCGAACCCGACAATGGCCCGCATGTGGGGCAACTGGCCCTCGGCGCGCGCCCGGACGGCGCCGGCCAGCACATCGTCGTTGCGGACCAGCTCGATGGTCGGCTCTCCGGCGCTGTCGGGCCCCTTCTTGATCTTGGCCTGGGCCATATGGGCCGGCCGGAAGTCGGCCACGGCCGCCGCCATCACCAGCACGTGCGCCTCAGGGGCGTGCTTGGCCACCGCGTCCTGCAACTGCTGGGCGGAGCTGACATGTACGACATGAACGCCGGCCGGATCGACCAGCCCGGCGGTGTGCGCGGCGATCAGGGTGACCTCCGCGCCGCGCTGGGCCGCCACCCGGGCCACGGCGTAGCCCTGCTTGCCCGAGCTGCGGTTGCCGATAAACCGCACCGGGTCGATGGGCTCACGGGTGCCGCCGGCGGTCACGAGCACCTTCTGGCCGGCCAGGTCGTAGGGCAGCGCGTCGGCCCGCTCCAGCAGCAACGAGGCCAGCGTGGTGATCTCCTCGGCCTCGGGCAGCCGGCCCGGTCCGGTATCGGCGCCGGTCAACCGGCCCGAGGCGGGCTCAAGGACGACCGCGCCGCGCTGCCGCAGCGTCGACACGTTGCTGGCGGTGGCCGGATGCTGCCACATCTCGGTGTGCATGGCCGGGGCGAACAGCACCGGGCAACGGGCGGTGAGCAGGGTGGCGGTCAGCAGGTCGTCGGCGCGGCCGGCGACAGCGCGGGCCAGCAGGTCCGCGGTGGCGGGCGCCACCACCACCAGGTCGGCCTGCTGGCCGATCGCGACATGGGGGACGCCGGGGACGTCTTCGAAGACTCCGGTGTGGACCGGCTGGCCGGACAGCGCCTCGAAGGTGGCCGCCCCGACGAACCGCAGCGCGGCCTGCGTCGGTACCACCCGTACGGAATGGCCCGCCTCGGTCAGCTGCCGGACCACGGTGCACGCCTTGTAGGCGGCGATGCCCCCGGAGACACCGACGACGACCCGCTTCTGGCCCATCGGCACGACCCGCCCTGCCCGGCTCGGACTACTCGCCTTCGGTGTATTCGAGCAGGTCGCTGTGGATCTCGCGCAGCGCGATCGACAGCGGCTTCTCCTGCAGGCCGGGCTCGACCAGCGGCCCGACGTACTCGAGGATGCCCTCGCCGAGCTGGTTGTAGTAGTCGTTGATCTGCCGCGCCCGCTTGGCGGCGTAGATCACCAGGGCGTACTTGCTCGACGCACGCTGGAGCAACTCGTCGATGGGCGGGTTGGTGATGCCGAGCGGCGTGTCGTAACCGCCGATCAACGCCGGGTCGAACGTCTCGGCGTCGGTCGCCACGGCCGAGTCGGTCTGCGAAGTACTCACGTAAGAAAATCTCCTGAAGCTCGTTGGCGAAGGGCGGGTCACGCCTGCTGGGTGTCGTCCGGGTAGATCAAACCGCGCCCGGGGCGGAATCCACCAGCAAGGATACCAATTCTGAGCAGGCGGTTTCCAATCGACTGTTGACAACCACCGTGTCGAAGTCGCCCTGCGCCGCCAACTCGGTGCGTGCGGTGGCCAGCCGGCGTTGCATGACGTCGGCGGACTCGGTGCCGCGGCCCACCAGCCGGGCCTCCAGCGTCTGCCAGTCCGGCGGGGCCAGAAACACCGTCACAGCCTCCGGCAGGGCCTTCTTGATGGCCCGGGCCCCGGCCAGGTCGACCTCGATCAGCACGGGCCGGCCACAGCGGGTGGCCTCGGCGACGGGGGCGGCGGGCGTACCCGACCGCTGCAGGCCGCCGTGGATGTCCGCCCATTCCAGCAGCGCGTTTTCCTCGATAAGCCGGTCGAACTGCGCCGGCGTGACAAATCGGTAGTCGACGCCGTCCACCTCGCCGGGCCTGGGTGCCCGGGTGGTGGCCGACACGCTGAAAAACAGGTCCGGTACCCGCTCGCGCAGGCACCGGACCACGCTCGACTTACCGACCGCGGATGGACCGGACAGCACCACTACGCGTCCCGCGCGCGTGCTGCCCGGTCCTCCACCGGTATTCACTGCCGGGTCAGGAGAAGTCGAACTTCTCCAGCAGCGCCTTGCGCTGCCGGTCGCCCAGGCCGCGCAGCCGGCGGGTGGGGGCGATTTCCAGCTCGGTCATGATCTCCTGCGCCTTGACCTTACCGACCTTCGGCAACGCCTCCAGCAGCGCAGACACCTTCATCTTGCCCAGGACCTCGTCGGTCTCGGCGTCCTTGAGCACCTGCTTGAGGTTGGTGCCGCCACGCTTGAGCCGGTCCTTGAGCTCCGCTCGGGCCCGACGTGCGGCCGCCGCCTTCTCCAACGCAGCGGCGCGCTGCTCGTCGGTCAACTGGGGAAGGGCCACGATTCCTCCGTCTCGTCATCATCGACACCGTCGATGTTTTCCTTGTCCCGGCCAGGTACTCCGGCCAGAGACGACGACCGTACCCACGCCGTCTGACGAAATCTAACCCCACCCCCCGATTACGGCTACAAATGCGCAGCGTATGGCGGCTGAACCCGACCCTCGTGCCGTCCTCGGCAGCGACCCCACCGGCCGGCCGCCGACTGCTGACACGCACCCAAACCGGACCACAAAAACGGCTTCTAGCTGGGGTTTCCCAGAGGCTGCGGGAGACCGTCGCGCGGCGCTGCACACACCGGCGCACGGCGCCGGGCGGACCTGCCGAAACCGGGTGCCATCGAATTGGTGCCGCACGGCGTGTCGCGCGTGTCGCAGCAGGGCCAACTACGCCCCGTAGTTGCCCAGCGGGGCACGGGCGTCACCGAACCAGGGCCCGCCCGGCCCGGTCGCCCTGCGGTCGCGTCAGCCGGCCGCCAGGTACGCCACGGCTTCGCGCAGCCGCTCGGCCGCGGCGCGCAGCTGCCCGACGTCGGGCCCGGCGCGCAGCACCTCGCGCGACACCGCCGGCAGCAGGGTGCCCGGGGCGGCCCCTCCCAGCCCCGCAAGCGCCTCAGGACGGCCGCCCTGGGCCCCGACGCCCGGAACCAGCACCGGCCCGCCCAGGGCACTCAGATCGGGCACCTCGCGCAGCGTGGCGCCCACCACGACCCCGATCGAGCCCAGGGCGGCAGCACCCTGCGCCCTGTTCGCCTGCGCGGCCGCGTCCACGATCGCCTGCGCCACGGTGCGCCCGTCGGCGCCCTGGGCGCGCTGCACACCGGCCCCCTCCGGATTGGAGGTGGCCGCCAGCACGAAGACCCCGCGACCGTGGTCGGCGGCGGTCTCCAGCAGCGGCTGCAGCGATCCGAAGCCCAGGTACGGCGAGGCGGTCACCGCATCGGCGGCCAACGGCGACTCCCCCGCCCACGCGGCCGCGTAGGCGGCCATCGTGGTACCGATGTCGCCGCGCTTGGCATCGGCCAGCACCAGCACCCCGGCCTCGCGCAGCGCCGCGATGGTGCGCTCCAGCACGGCGAACCCGGCCGAGCCGTACGCCTCGAAGAACGCCACCTGCGGCTTGACGACGGCAAACCCGGCGAAGGCGCTCACGCAGGTCTGGCTGAACGCCTCCAGGCCCTCCGGCGAGGCGGGCAGGCCCCACGCGGCCAGCAGTTCGGGGTGCGGGTCGATGCCCAGACACAGCGGTCCGCGTTGCGCCGTCGCCGCGGCCAGCCGGGCGCCGAACCCCGCCGCCACTAGTGCCCGCCGAGCGTGCTGTGCAGTTCCTGCAGGGAACGCACCCCGATATCACCCCGGATGCCGGCCTCGATGCCCTGCACCGCCGCGGCCGCACCCTGCACGGTGGTGATGCACGGGATGTTCACGCTGACCGCCGCCGCGCGGATCTCATAGCCGTCCACCCGCGGGCCGGAATTTCCGTACGGGGTGTTGATCACCAGGTCCACCTCACCGGCCCGGATGGCGTCCACAGCAGACAGGGCCGGACGCGACGGGCTGGGCTCCTCGAAGTTCTTGCGCACCACATCACAGGGAATGCCGTTGCGGCGCAGCATTTCCGCGGTCCCCTCGGTAGCCAGGACCCGAAAACCCAAGTCGGCGAGACGCTTGACCGGAAAGACTAGGGACCGCTTGTCGTGGTTGGCCACCGAGACGAAAACCGTGCCCTGGGCCGGCAACGAACCGTAGGCGGCGGTCTGACTCTTGGCGAACGCGGTGCCGAAGTCGCGGTCGATACCCATCACCTCGCCGGTGGATTTCATCTCCGGACCGAGCAGCGAGTCGATGCCCGAGCCGTCCGCGCGGCGGAATCGGTGGAAGGGCAGCACGGCCTCTTTGACCGCGATCGGGGCGTCCGGGCCGACGGTGGCCCCGTCCCCGGTCGCCGGCAGCAGACCTTCGGCCCGCAGCCCGGCGATGGTGGCGCCCAGCATCACTCGTGCGCAGGCCTTGGCCAGCGGCACCGCGGTCGCCTTGGACACGAACGGGACCGTGCGACTGGCCCGCGGGTTGGCCTCCAAGACATAAAGCACATCGTCTTTGAGCGCGAACTGCACGTTGAGCAGCCCCACCACGCCGACACCGTGCGCAATGGCTTCGGTGGCGCGCCGCACCTTCTCGATGTCGCTGCGCCCCAGCGTCACCGGCGGCAACGCGCAGGCCGAGTCGCCGGAGTGGATGCCGGCCTCCTCGATGTGCTCCATGATGCCGCCGATGTAGACCTCGGTACCGTCGCACAGCGCGTCGACGTCGATCTCGATGGCGTCTTCCAAGAAGCGATCGACCAGCACCGGGTGCTCCGGGGACAACTGGGTGGCGCGGGTGATGTAGCCGCGCAGGGTCTCCTCGTCGTAGACGATCTCCATGCCCCGCCCACCGAGCACATAGGAGGGGCGCACCAGGACCGGATAGCCGATGTCGGCGGCAATCCTGCGGGCCTGCTCGAAGGTGGTCGCGGTGCCATACCGCGGCGCCGGCAGACCGGCCGACGTCAGCACGTCGCCGAAGGCTCCACGGTCCTCGGCCAGATCGATGGCCTCCGGACTGGTTCCCACGATGGGAACCCCGGCGTCGGCCAGCCGCTGGGCCAGCCGCAGCGGGGTCTGCCCGCCCAGCTGCACGATCACGCCGACCACCCCGGGACCGCCCTGGCCGGACAGCTGCTCGGCGTAGTAGACCTCGAGTACGTCCTCGAAGGTCAGCGGCTCGAAGTACAGCCGGTCGGCGGTGTCGTAGTCGGTGGACACCGTCTCGGGATTGCAGTTGATCATCACGGTCTCGAACCCGGCCTGGCTCAAGGTGATCGCGGCGTGCACGCAGCTGTAGTCGAACTCGATTCCCTGACCGATCCGGTTGGGACCGGACCCCAGGATCAGCACCTTGGGCCGTTGGTTCTGCGGTGCCACCTCGGTCTCGGCGGCCGGATCGAGCTCGAAAGTGCTGTAGTGATACGGCGTCTTGGAATCGAACTCCGCGGCGCAGGTGTCGACCGTCTTGAACACCGGGTGGATGCCCAGTCGGGACCGCAGCAGCCGCACCCCGTCCTCGCCGGCCAGTTCCGGGCGCAACACCGCGATCTGATGATCCGACAGACCGCTGTATTTACAGCGGCGCAGCAGGTCGGCGTCGAGCACCGGGGTGTTGATGACCTCGGCCCGCAGCGCGACCAGCCCGTTGATCTGTTCGACGAACCACGGGTCCACCCCGGAGGCCTCGGCGACCTGTTCCACCGACGCGCCCAGGCGCAGCGCCAACTCGATGTCGTAGAGCCGGCCCTCGGTGGGGACCCGCAGGCGCGCCAGCGCTGCGTCGGCTGAGTCCTCGTCGGGGTCGGGTTTGGTCCAGAATCCGGCACGGTCGGACTCCAGCGACCGCATCACCTTGCCCAGCGACTCGATGAAGTTGCGTCCCAGCGACATCGCCTCGCCGACCGATTTCATGGTGGTGGTCAGCCGCGGATCGGCGCCCGGGAACTTTTCGAACGCAAACCGCGGCGCCTTGACCACGACATAGTCCAGGGCCGGCTCGAAACAGGCCGGGGTCTCCTTGGTGATGTCGTTGACGATCTCGTCGAGGGTGTAGCCGATCGCCAGCTTGGCGGCGATCTTGGCGATCGGGAAACCGGTGGCCTTCGAGGCCAGCGCGCTCGACCTCGACACCCGAGGGTTCATCTCGATCACGATGAGCCGGCCGTCTTGGGGGTTGACCGCGAACTGGATGTTGCAGCCGCCGGTGTCCACGCCGACTTCGCGCAGGATGGCGATGCCCAGATCGCGCATGCGCTGGTATTCCCGGTCGGTCAGGGTCATCGCCGGCGCGACGGTCACCGAGTCTCCGGTGTGCACGCCCATCGGGTCGACGTTCTCGATCGAGCAGACCACGACGACGTTGTCGTTGCCGTCGCGCATCAGCTCGAGCTCGAACTCCTTCCACCCGTAGATGGACTCCTCGATCAGGACGTTGGCCGTCGGCGAGGCGGCCAGGCCGTCGCCGGCCATCCGGGCCACCTCGTCGAGGCTGGCCGCCAGGCCCGATCCCAGACCGCCCATCGTGAAGGAGGGCCGGACGACCACGGGAAGCCCGAGCTCGGCGACGGTCTCCTCGACCTCGGCCATGGTGTAACAGACCCGGGAGCGGGCCGACTCGCCGCCGACCTTGGCGACGATGTCCTTGAACTGCTGGCGGTCCTCACCGCGCTGGATCGCCTCGAAGTCGGCGCCGATCAACTCGACGCCGTAGCGCTCCAGCACCCCGTGCTCGTGCAGAGCCACCGCGGTGTTCAGGGCGGTCTGCCCGCCCAGCGTGGCCAGCAGCGCATCGACCTTGTTGCCGCGCTCGGCCTGCTGGGCCAGCACCTTCTCGACGAACTCCCAGGTGATGGGCTCGACGTAGGTGTTATCGGCGTACTCGGGGTCGGTCATGATGGTGGCCGGGTTGGAGTTGACCAGGCTCACCTGCAGGCCCTCGGCCTTGAGCACCCGGCAGGCCTGGGTCCCGGAGTAGTCGAACTCGCAGGCCTGGCCGATCACGATCGGCCCGGAGCCGATCACCAGAACGTGCTGCAGATCGGTACGGCGCGGCATTACTTCTCCCCTGCCATCAGGTCGACGAACTGGTCGAACAGGTACTCCGCGTCATGCGGTCCGGCGGCGGCCTCGGGGTGGTACTGCACCGAGAAGGCCCGCCCGTCGACGAGCTTGACGCCCTCCACCACGCCGTCGTTGGCGCAGGTGTGGCTGACCACCGCCGGCCCGAAGTCGGTGTCGAAGCGCTGGCCGGCCTCGCCCTCCAGGGCGAAGCCGTGATTCTGCGCGGTCACCGCCACCCGGCCGGTGGCGTGGTCCATCACCGGGATATTGATGCCGCGATGCCCGAACGTCATCTTGTAGGTGTTCAGCCCCAGCGCGCGGCCCAGGATCTGGTTGCCGAAACAGATTCCGAAGAGCGGAATTCCGGCTCCGAGCACCTCGCGGGTCAACGCCACCGCTGCCTGCGCGGTGGCCGGGTCCCCCGGCCCGTTGGACAGAAAGACGCCGTCGGGCCGCAGCTCGGCGATCTGCGCGAAGTCCACCGATGAGGGAAGCACATGGGTGCGGATTCCCCGTCGGGAGAAGTTGCGCGGCGTATTGGTCTTGATGCCCAGATCGATCGCGGCGATGGTGAACCGGCAGTCGCCGTCGGGTTGCACCACATAGGGCGCGTCCGTGCTGACCTGCGCGGCCAGATCGGAGCCCAGCATCGGGGGCTGCTCGCGAACCCGGTTCACCAGTTCATCCGGCGATGCCAGCGCGTCGCCGGAGAACACCCCGGCCTTCATGGACCCGAAATTGCGCAGGTGGCGCACCACGGTACGGGTGTCCACCCCGGCGATACCGACGATGCCCTGGCGCACCAGCTCGTCTTCCAGCGTGCCGGTGGCCCGCCAGTTCGAGGCCCGCGGCGACGGATCGCGCACCACGTAGCCCGCCACCCAGATCTTGTCGTCGCGGCTCTCGCCGTCCTCGTGGTTCCAGCCGGTGTTGCCGATCTGCGGGGCGGTGGCCACCACGATCTGCCGGTGGTAGCTGGGGTCGGTCAGCGTCTCCTGGTACCCCGACATCCCGGTGGAGAACACCGCCTCGCCCAGGGTCTGTCCGACGGCCCCGAACGGTATGCCGGTGAAGGTCCGTCCGTCCTCGAGAACCAGCACCGCTCGCGCGTTAGCCAATTGCGCCACTCCTGTTCATCACTACGTCCCCGTCGCCGGCTCCCAGCCGGGGGTGCCCCCATCTCAGCGGCGCACGCATCACTCGTCTTCTTCTGTCCAGCGGCGGTGTTCGGCGCGGTCGTCCGCGCGGAATCCGGTGTCGATCTCGGTACCCGACGGCAGCCGCCAGCGGATCGCCAGCACGCCGTCGTCAGGCCGGTGGGGCAACGCCGGTATGGTGCGCCCGGCGATGCCGCGCTCGGTCCGCACCGCGATCACCGTGTCCTGGGGGATCCAGATGGGCCGGGCGCCGCTGCGCTGCACCATGATCCCCTCGGGGTAGCGGGTCAGCACCGCCTTGGTGCGGTAGCCGAGGTCGCCGGCCACCACCCGGTCGTTCCATTTGGGGGCCAGGGTGCAGCCCAGGTACTGCCCGCGGGTGGCGGCCACGGTGGGCGAACCCACCGTGTCGGGCACCGACGGCAGCGAGCCGATCAAGGCGTCCTGCAGCTGGCCGCGGTGACGCCAGCCGCGCATCATCAGCCGGATCACCACGCCGATCAGGACCACCAGCACAAAAGCGAAGACCAGCGAACCGATCAACGTGGGGGTGTTCATGCCGGGCTCTTCCCGTCCCGGGCGGTGATCCGGCCCCGCAGCAGGGTGGCGGTGACGGTCGCGGGCAGGGCCATCTCCTCGTAAGGAGTGTTGGCCGAGCGACTGGCCAGCTCTGCGCCGGCGACCACCCAGGTGCTGTCGGGATCGACCACCGTGAGGTTGGCCGGCTCGCCCACTTCCAGGGGACGGCCCTGATCGGGCAGACCGACGATCTGCGCAGGCCGCTCGCTCATCACCCGGGCGACGCCGCGCCAGGTCATCAGGCCGGTCTGCACCATCGTGGCCACCACGACTGACAGCGCGGTCTGCAGGCCCAGCATGCCGGGCCGGGCCACCGCGAACTCACAGTTCTTCTCGTGTTCGGCGTGCGGTGCGTGGTCGGTGGCCACGCAGTCGATGGTCCCGTCGGCCAGCGCCTGCCGCAGGGCGAGAGCATCCGAGGCCTCCCGCAGCGGCGGGTTGACCCGGTTGCGGCCGTCGTAGTCGGCCAGCCGGCTGTCGTCGAGCATCAGATGGTGCGGGGTGACCTCGGCGGTCACCGAGATGCCCTGTCCCTTTGCCCATTTGAGCAGTTCCACTGTGCCGGCCGTGGAGGCGTGGCAGATGTGCAGTCGGGCACCGGCGTCGCGGGCCAGCAAGGCGTCCCGGGCCACGATCGACTCCTCGGCGACACGCGGCCAGCCGGCCAGCCCCAGCCGTGCGGCGTTGGGTCCCTCGTGGGCCACCGAGCCGACGGTCAGCCGGGGCTCCTCGGCGTGCTGGGCGATCAGCACCCCCAGGCCGGTCGCGTACTCCAGCGCGCGGCGCATCACCAACGGGTCGGCTACGCAGACACCGTCGTCGGAGAACATCCGCACTCCGGCGACGCCGGCCGCCATCATGCCCATCTCGGTCAGTTGTGTGCCGCCGAGACCGACGGTCACCGCACCCACGGGATGCACGTCGACCAGGCCGATCTGTTGGCCCCGTTGCCAGACGTGGTCGGTGACCACCGGCGAATCGGCGACGGGATCGGTGTTGGCCATCGCGAACACGGCGGTGTAGCCGCCCAGAGCCGCTGCCGCCGAGCCGGTTTCGATGTCTTCGGCGTACTCGCGGCCCGGTTCGCGCAGGTGGGTGTGCAAGTCGACGAAACCGGGCAGCAACACCTGACCCGGCGCGTCGATGACCTCGCAGCCGTCCGGCGCCGACAGGTCCGGACCGATCGCGGCGATCTGGCCGCCCTGCACCAAGACGTCCACCTGGTCGCCTTCGCCGTAACACCGCACGCCGCGGATCAGCACGCTCACGGCGCCCCCTCCCCTGCCGAGCCGGCCTGCACTGCGGGCCCCACCGTCTCGTTACCCACCAACAGGTGGAACAACACCGCCATCCGCACGTGTACCCCGTTGGACACCTGTTGCAGCACCGCCGATTGCGAAGAGTCCGCCACCGAGGAGGAGATCTCCATGCCGCGCAGCATCGGGCCGGGGTGCAGGACCGCGGCGTGGTCGCCCAGCAGCGCGCGGCGCTTCTCGCTCAATCCGTAGCGCACCGAATACTCCCGCGCCGAGGGGAAGAATCCGCCGGTCATCCGCTCGGCCTGCACCCGCAGCATCAGTACCGCGTCGGCGGCGGGCAGCTCGGCGTCCAGGTCGTGACTGACCGTCACCGGCCAGTCGGCCACCCCCACCGGCAGCAGCGTGGGCGGCGCCACCAACACCACCTCGGCGCCCAGGGTGGACAGTAGGCGCACGTTGGAACGGGCCACCCGGCTGTGCACGATGTCACCGACGATGACGATGCGACGTCCCTCGATTCCGCCGAGGCGCTGCCGCAGGGTCAGCGCGTCCAGCAACGCCTGGGTGGGATGCTCGTGGGTGCCGTCACCGGCGTTGATCACCGCCGGGCCGGTCGCACCGGCGCCCGGGGCGCCGGCGGTCCACTCCGAGAGCAGGTGCGCCGCACCCGAGGACGGGTGGCGGATGATCAGCGCGTCGGCACCGGCGGCCCGCAACGTCAACGCGGTGTCGCGCAGCGACTCCCCCTTGTTGACCGAGGATCCCGACGCAGAGACGTTGATCACGTCGGCGCTCATCCACTTGCCGGCCACCTCGAAGGAGACCCGGGTCCGGGTGGAGTTCTCGTAGAACATGGTGATCACGGTGCGCCCGCGCAGGGTGGGCAGCTTCTTGACCTCGCGGCCGACAAGCGCCTCGGCGAAGCGGTCCGCGTCGTCGAGGATGGCGGTGGCCTCGTCGCGGCTCAGGTCGGCAGCGGCCAGCAGGTGCCGGGTACTCATCGACTGATCACCACCTGATCGCGGCCGTCGTGTTCGGCCAGCAGCACATGCACGCTTTCGCCGCGCGCGGTCGGCACGTTCTTGCCGACGTAGTCGGCGCGCACCGGCAGTTCGCGGTGGCCCCGGTCCACCAGCACCGCCAGCTGCACCAGGCGCGGCCGCCCCACGTCGCGCAGCGCGTCCAGCGCGGCCCGCACCGAGCGGCCGGCGAACAGCACGTCATCGACCAGGATCACGCAGGCATCGTCGATGCCGCCCGCCGGGATCGAGGTGGGCTCCAGTGCCCGCGGGGGCTGCCGCATCAAATCGTCGCGGTACAACGTGATGTCCAGCGCGCCGTAGCCGACATCCACCCCGCAGAACTCGCTGATCTTCCCGGCCAGCCGTTGGGCCAGGATCACGCCTCGGGTGGGTATGCCCAACAGCACCACCCGCGGGGCATCGGGCCTGTCGGGGTCGTCGAGAGCGGTCTTCTCGATGATCTGATGTGCGATACGAGAAATGGTGCGACCCACATCCGCCGGGGACATCAATTCCCGGTCGGTGCTGGAATTACCGGCAGCGCCCATGCGGAACCGCAGGACCTCCTTCTCCGCCTCACAGGACGGATCATTAAAGGGGCTTTGTCGAGACTACGTCTCCGCAATCTCGGGTTTCGAGGGTAACAGCCTGTCCGGTGTGAAGGTAACCACACACGGCCGAGGGAGAGCACGACCGTCGAAACCGTGCTTAGGTTCATCGCAGACCACGGCCTGAGCCTGGACTACACCGAGACCCAAGAGGACCGTCAGATGGTGAGAGCAGTCGCCGCCCTGGTGCTGACGGCCGGGGGGCTGGCGCTGATGCCGGTCCCGCACGCCGAGGCCGTGCCTTGCGTGCACCGAGGCAGGCAGCACGTTGCCCAACACGCCAACGGCAACGTCGACGCGGACTCCCGATGGCACGTCCTACGGGGCGAGGCTCCGACGTGCGATACCGGCGGAGGCTCCCAGAGCACCGAGGACACCTGGCAGCGTCGCCAGCAGGACATCGACCGGGAGCGTCACGGCTGGTGACACAAAGCGCACTCCGGCCCTCCGCACATGTACCGAGGTGCGTGCCACGACTGCGGGGACTGCGCAGCGGCCGGCTCCGCCGCTAACCTGTCCGGGTGAATCTCGATCCCAACCAGGCATCCCTGCGCGAAGCGTGCGACACCGGCTTACTCGCCGGTGTGGTGACACTGGTCTGGCAACGCGGCTCAGTGCTACAGGTCAACGAGATCGGGTATCGCGACGTCCGGGCCGGACTGCCGATGACCCGCGACACCATCTTCCGGATCGCCTCCATGACCAAGCCGGTCACCGTCGCCGCGGTGATGACCCTGGTGGACGAGGGCCGGCTCGCGCTCGCCGACCCCATCGCCCACTGGCTGCCGGAGTTTTCCGCGCCCCGGGTGCTGAACGACCCTGCCGGTTCGCTCGAGGCGACCACCGCGGCGCGCCGAGCGCTCACCGTCGAAGATCTGATGACGCACCGCTGCGGCATCGGCTACGGGTTCTCGGTGCCCGGCCCGATCGCCCGGGAGTACCAGCGGTTGCCCTTCGGTCGCGGCCCCGAGGCCTGGCTGGCGGATCTGGCCGCGCTGCCCCTGGTGGATCAGCCCGGTGAGCGGGTGACCTACGGTCACGGCACCGACGTGCTGGGCGTGCTGCTGTCGCGGGTCGAGGGCAAGCCGCTGCCGCAGGTGCTCGAGGAGCGGATTCTGGGACCGCTGGGTATGACCGACACCGGTTTCTGCGTGACTCCGCAGGCGCGCGGACGCGGTGCCACCATGTACAGCCTGGACGGCGATGTGCTGCGCGACGACGCGATGGGGCCGATGCCCATCCGCATGCCGGCGTTTCCCAATGCCGGCGGCGGTCTGATGTCCACCGCCGACGACTACCTGGCGTTCGCCCGGATGTTGTTGGCCGACGGCGTGTACGAGGGCACTCGGGTGCTGTCGGCGAAATCGGCGCAGGCGATGCGCACCGACCGGCTCACCGCCGAGCAGAAGCGACACTCGTTCCTGGGGGCGCCGTTCTGGGTCGGACGCGGGTTCGGGCTGAACCTGTCGGTGGTCTCCGACCCGGCGAAATCGCAGCCGCTGTTCGGACCCGGCGGGGCGGGGGCGTTCGGCTGGCCGGGCGCCTACGGAACCTGGTGGCAGGCCGATCCGTCCGCCGACCTGATCCTGATCTACCTGGTCCAGAACTCCCCGACGCTGTCGCCGGAGGCGGCGGCCGCCATCGCCGGCAATACGTCGGTCGCCAAACTGCGGGTCGCCCAGCCGAAGTTCGTCCGCAGGACCTACGCGGCGCTGGGTCTGTGACGCTGCCTCAGGCGGCGCCGCCGGCCAGCCGTGCGCCCGCACGCCGGGCCGAGTCGAGGGCGGCTTCGCGCATCTGGGCGCGCTCCTCGGCGGTCCACCGCGTGGTCGGCTCCACCACCAGTGTCTCGACGGTGTAGCCGAGCATGGTGAACACGTACTCGAGGTAGGGCCGCTGAAAGTCCTGCAGGTCGGCACGGTTGCCGTCGTAGGCGCTGGAGCGGGTCAAGATGAGTTGCACCGGTTTGCCGGCGCCCAGCGTCCCCACGTGCTCGCCGCGCTCGTTGAGCGTGAAGCTCGCCATGGGTTGCACGATGATGTCGATCCACGCCTTGAGGGCGTGCGGCACATGCCAATTCCACATCGGTGAGGAGATCACCAGCCGGTCGAACCGGCGGACGCGGTCGATCTCGGCCAGCACGTCCGACCAGATCTGCTGCTGCTCCGGCGTCCGACGTTCGCCGTAGAGGGGGGCGAACTTGGCGAACGCGGCCTCCCGCCCGAACACCAGCATCTCATCGCTCCAGACCGAGAACCGCTCGACCTCGCCGACCGCGGCGCCGGGTGCGGCCTGCAAGAAGGCCTCGGCCAGCGCCGAGGACAGCGAATGTTCCCCCTTCGGGCTCGCCTGCACCCACAACGTCTTCATCGTCAGATCATCGCGATCGGCGATATCTTCACGCCCGCCTCGAGCGCGCCGGCCAGCTCACGCGCCACGTCATAGTCGAACACCACGTGTCCGCAGATGACGTCGACGTCGCGTTTGGCGCGCTGCATCGGGTTGGTGACGAACTGGGCGCTGGCCCCGGAGGCTTCGAGCAGATCGGCGATCACGGCGCGGGATTCGTGCACGATGTGAGCGGCGGTCGCGCGCGCGTCGGCACGCGCGGCACGGCTGATCCGCTCCCTGGCGTCCACGGCGTCCTGAATCCGGCCGACGGTGTCGTCGAGCAGC
>NZ_JRMK01000006.1:0-61635 GCF_000972925.1 Mycobacterium sp. UM_Kg1
AGATGTGTATAAGAGACAGGTCAACGACTGAGCCGCGCTCACGCGTCGGCTGTGGCGTCAGGCCTCTTCCAGGGCCTCGCCGATCTGTTCGAGCACTTCGCTGCGGTGGTTGCTGGCCAGGATGTGGCCGGCAGCCACCGCCACGGCCACCGGCCAGTCGATGATCTCGAAAGCGGCCAGCAGAGCCAGCCCGCCGTAGTAGGCCAACTGCTCCGGCCGCGGCACCGCCACCTTGCCGATCACCGGCAAGTCGACGGCGAACGCCTCCGCCTCGCGAATACGGGCAAGTGCCTCACTCTGGGATGCGCTGTGCCGCGGCTTGTCCGCCATCATGAACCTCCTGGAGGCGACGTATCGCCGGATGATCGGGCCGCAACCGTTTCGCGGCGGGAGTCAGTGTCCTCATTGTGCACAAGCCGCAGCCGCGGCGCGGCCTGACCGTTGGCAGCTTGCGGCGGATGATCGGGCCGGCGCGGTCCCGGAACGATGAACTCCCGGGGCTTGGTGGCAGTGTCCCGCACGCCCGACAACATCCGGGGCACCACGGCTGCCCCGAGGGTGGCGACCGTCGCGGTGCCCAGGGCCTGCGCCCAGCCCAACGGGCCGATCGGGGTACAGCCCAGGAGCTGACTGATACCCGGGATGGTGATCAGCGTCCCCATCGCGCCGAGCGAGCCCACCGCGGTCGCCACCACCAGCGGATCGCGCGAGTCCAGCAGCGTCTGCCCCAACTGGGTGGCCACCAGCGACACCAGCGCCACCGTGGAAGCCCGCTGCTGACGCCCGGTGACCGAGGCCAGGCCCCACGCGGCCACCGCGGCCGACGCCGTCGTCACACCGCGGACCGCCACCGTCCGCCACAGTGCGCGCTCGTCGGGGCCGTGGCCGCCGTCGGCGGCCTGCTCGTTGAGCGAGCTGACCGCCAGCGCGGTGGCCGGAAGAGCGTCGGTCAGCATGTTGACCAGCAGCAGCTGGCGGGCGTTGAGCGGTGACCGACCGGTGAGCGCACTGCCGATGATCGCGAACGCCACCTCGCCGGCGTTACCGCCCAGCAGCACCGCCACCGCGGCCTGGACCCGCTGCCACAACTCGCGGCCCTCGTCCAGTGCGTCGAGCAGGGTGTCGATCCGCTCATCGAGCAGAACCACATCGGCGGCCGTGCTGGCCGATTCGCTGCCGTGCGCCACCACCGCGATCCCGACGGTGGCGGCCCGGATCGCCGCGGCGTCGTTGGCGCCGTCGCCGACCATCGCCGACACCTTGCCGGCGCGCTCCAGCGTCTGGACGATCTGCACCTTGTTCTCCGGCGACATCCGGGCGAACACGACACGCTCGTTGACCGCCTGCTCCTGGCCTTTGCGGGACAGCGCATCCCACTGGGCCCCGCTGATCACCTGATCGTCGGCTACCTCCAGGCCCATTTCCCGGGCGATCGCCGTGGCGGTCAGCGGGTGGTCGCCGGTGATGAGCCGCACCGGGATCTGGCGGCGCCGCAGGTCGGCGAGCAGTTCGGCGGACTCGTCACGCGGGGTGTCGGACAGGCCGAGCAGGCCGACGAAGGTCAGTCCGTCGTGGCAGTATTCGGCGATCTCGTCGGGCTCGGGATCCTCGCCCAGCGCCGCACGTTGGGCGGCGGTCAGCTCACGCCGGGCCACCGCGATCACCCGCAGGCCGTCGGCGGCCAGGGCAGCGACCGACTTCTTGATCGCCGGACCGGCCCCGGTGCAGGCCAGCACCACCTCGGGCGCACCCTTGAGGGTCAGTTCGGTTCCCCGCACCGACGCCGAGTACGGGCGCCCGGAACGGAACGGCAGGTGCGAGACGGGACCCTCGGATGCGCCGATGACCACGCCCGCCTTGGCGGCGCCCTCCACGATGGCGGTGTCGGTGGCGTGCACCTGGCGGACTCCGTTGGGCACCGGGGCCGCGCTGGCCGCGAACCGCAGCACGTCCTCGTCGCTGAAGCCGGACGCGGGGTGTACCTGCGACACCCGCAACCGGTTCCGGCTCAAGGTGCCGGTCTTGTCGAAGCACACCACGTCCACCCGGCCAAGCGCCTCCACCGAGCGCGGCACGCGCACCAGCACCCCGGCTTTGGTCAACCGGCGGGCCGATGCCTGCTGGGACAGGGTGGCCACCAGGGGAAGTCCCTCGGGGATGGCTGCGACGCTGACGGCGATGCCGCTGGCCACCGCCTGGCGCAGCCCGATCCGGCGGGCCGTGCCCAGGCCGGTCACCAGGGCGCCGCCGGCCAGGCTGATCCGCCACGCCTTCCTGGTGAGCAGGCTCAGCTGATGCTGCAGTCCGACCGCCGACTGTTCGCCGGCCACCAGGTCGGCCGCACGCCGTCCGTGCGTGTCGCCGCCGACGGCGGTCACCAGCGCCAACGCGGTTCCGGTCACCACGGTGGTCCCGGCGTAGATCATGCATTCGCGCTCGGCCAAATCGGCGCCCGGCGTGGCCTCGACCTGCTTGACCACCGTCAGCGACTCGCCGGTCAGCGAGGATTCGTCGACCTCCAGGTCAATCGCCTCGATCAACCGGCCGTCGGCGGGGACCACCTCGTGGGCGTGCACTTCGATCACGTCGCCCAGACGCAGTTCCTCGGCCGGAATCTCGCAATGGCTGCCGTCGGGCAGCACCTTGCGGGCCGGCGGCACCTGTTCGTTCAGCAGGACGTTGAGCCGGCGCTCGGCGATGAGGCGCTGCGCGGCCGCCAGCATCGCATTGCCGCCCAGGACCGAACCGACCAGAACGGCGTCGACGGGGGAGCCCAGCACCGCGCTGGCCGCGGCCCCCAGAGCCAGCACCGGGGTGATCGGGTCGGACAGTTCGCTGCGCACGGCCTGGGCGAACTGCCGCAGCAACCGGGGCGGCGCGGTCTTCTGCGCTCCGCGGCGTGCCAAGTCCACGGCGGCACGGGCAGCTGCCGCGGCGGGCGGCGCATGGCTTTGTGCCGGCTCCGGTGCCTCCGGCGCAGGCAGCGCCGCCCGGACCTGCTCGACCGACATCGCATGCCATTCGTGCGCCGGCGCCGGTCGCGGCACCGCGGCTTCCACGGCACGCCGCGCCAGCCAGTAACCCGACACTGCGCCCGCGGCCGCGCCGGTGATCACCGGGCCCGGCCCGCTTCCGCGCACGCCGGGCAGTAGCAGCAGCGATCCCAATGCAGTTGCGCCCGTGGAGATCTCGACTCCACGGTGGCTGGCGGAGCGGGCGGCGGGCAAGGCGTGCAGTACGCGCCAGGCTGCAGCCAGGTCGGTCAGCAACACGTCGGCGCACCATGGCGGCGCGCCCCCGCCCGGCGCCACGCCCAGCGCCACGTCAGCGGCGGCCAGAGCTTCCACGGCCACCGCGGACAGCACCGCGACGTCGTGACCGTCGGCCTGGTAGGCCTCTACCGCGGCCAGCAGTGCCAGGTCTATGGACACCCCGTCCAAAGACCGGATCTCGTCGAAGATCGGCCGCAGCTCGCCGAGCACCTCGGCCTCTACCGAGACCACCTCGACGTCGGCGCGGCGGGCCTCGGTCACCAACGCCGATGCCAGTGGCAGCAGCGCGGGCTGAAACGATGCCTCAACGCCGGGGCGTGGGCCGATCGGATGCCATCCGGCCTGGAGTTCGGGGTCACTCAGCCGTGCCTGCGCCTGTGCCCACACGGCGCGCAGTTCGTCGTCGTCGGCGCCGCGCACGTGCATCACCCGCAGGTCCTCCCCGCAGAGCACCCGGGGGTCGATGATCACAGTGTCGATGCGGTCGAGCTCACGCAGACTGCCCGGTCGCAGCACCACGGTGTCGTGCCGATCGGCCAGACCTCGGCCCAGGGTCGCGGCGAACGATTCGCGGGCGGTGCGGGTGGCCTTCGGCGCGGTCACCGCCGCGGCCGTTCCGGCCAGATCCGGATTCCTGGTTGCCGCGCCGATCACGCCGGCGCCGAGGACTTGCGCAAAGGCGCTGCGCGTCAGGTGGCGTTCCACCGGCCCCGGGGGCCGCGGCGCCGGGCGCTCTGGGACGGTGACCGCCGGCTGCTCGGCGTGGTCGGCGAGCGCCGGTTCACGGCGGCGCCAGGCCCGTGCCTCAGCGCGTTCCTCCCCGGCGCGCATCGCCTCCACCGACAGGTCGACCGCCAGCGCGGTGGGCGCCTGGTTGAGGGTGTGTACGCCGGCGCTGGCCAGCGCCAGCAGGGCATCGGTCGCCTGTTTGCCGATCCGGTCCTCCAGCAGTCGGCGCAGCCGAGGCTGGTAGTCGATGACCACCACCCCGGCCTCCAGGCCGAGGGGCAGGCCCGGCAGGCGCAGCAGCCGGCCTACCGTCGCCGCTCCCAGCCCGACGACGTTGGCGCTGACAGTCACCGCGCGCAGTGCCTGGGTCAATCCATCGCCGGGCAGGCTGACGGGGGCCTGCTCGCTGGATTTCGCCGGGCGGAATCGGCGTTCGGTCTCGGCGACCACCTCGCACAGTTCAGTCATCGAGACGACACCGGTGTCACTCGAGTCGAGCCCGACGACCAGCCGCGACAAGGGCTGGTTCAACCGGACGGAGACGACACCGGGCAGAGCACGGGCCGCATCCAGGACGGCGGTGGCCAGCTCGGCCCCGGCCGGACCGTCGAGGCCCCGGATCTCGACCCAGGCCCGCCCCTCGCCGCGGAAGCACCGCCGCGACAGCACCGGGCCGGCGTGGCCGGTCGCCACAGCGCCGATGACGCCGGCGGTCTGGGCCGAGGCGTCGATCAGCGCCGATGTGAGTTGAGCACCGAAGTTTACTGCGCGCAGCGGGAGAGAGCGCCTGTCGGCGCGGCCTGAATTCACTCGTACCCGTCTAGTGGCGAGTACGAGTGCGGCTGCCGGCGGCAGTGCTACGCGTCTGCCGGGCCGCAGTCTTCTTCGGAGCGGGGCTGCGGCGCGACCTCGTCGTCGCGCTGGCAGGCTTGGCCGCCGACTTATCCGCCCGCTTGGCCGCGGGCTTCGCGGCCGGCTTGGCCGCGGGCTTCTCCGCCGACTTCGGCGCTTGCGCCACCTTCAACGTCCGCCCCGGCGCGGCGGGAGCCTGGCCGTCGTGCGAACGGTTGGTCAGTTGCCGGAGCACCAGCGCGGTGCCGCCCACCGCCACCAGCACCGGCCACTCGACCAGTCCGGCCACACCGAGCGCGCCCAGGGTCAGTCCCGCCGCGGCGGTCGAGTGGCTGCCGGAACGCAGCCCCTGCCGCGCACCGCTGGCCACCCCCTTCACACCGCCGATCGCCCCGTTGATTGCGGCTCCGCCGATCGCTCCGGCAGCCTCAGTGGTCATGGTGACCGCGCGGTTCGCCGCCCCGGCCACCTTTTGTACCGTCCCTGCGACGGCGTTCATGGGAATTCCCTGCCCTTCGAATGAGCAAATTGGTTAATTCGCCTATCCTATGCGCGATTCGCGCATAGGGCCGAAATCCACACGGAATTCATAGAACCGCGCCCGCTCAATCCCGCCGGATGTCCACCAGCACGGGGGCGTGGTCGCTCGGCGACTTGCCTTTGCGTTCCTCGCGGACGATCTCGGCGTGCGTGACCCGCGCCGCCAGCGCCGGTGAACCCAGAATGAAATCGATGCGCATGCCCTGCTTCTTCGGGAACCGCAGCTGGGTGTAGTCCCAGTAGGTGTAGACACCGGGTCCGGGCGTGAAGGGCCGCACCACGTCCAGGAACTGCGCGTCGGTGATCGCCTGGAACGCCTTGCGCTCCGGTTCGGAGACGTGTGTCGCTCCTTCGAAGAACTCCATGCTCCAGACGTCGTCGTCCTGCGGCGCGATGTTCCAGTCACCCACCAGTGCGATCGGCGCCGACGGATCGTCGCGCAGCCAGCCCGCCGCGGTGTCCCGCAGTGCGGCAAGCCAATCCAGCTTGTAGACGTAGTGCGGGTCGGTCAGGGTGCGGCCATTGGGGACATACAGGCTCCACACCCGCACTCCGCCACAGGTGGCGCCCAACGCCCGCGCCTCCACGGCGGGATCGGCGTCGGCCTTGCCCCACGCCGGCTGGCCGGGAAACCCGATTTCGACATCGTCCAGACCGACCCGCGAGGCGATCGCCACCCCATTCCACTGGTTGGCGCCGACGTGGGCCACCTCGTAGCCCAATTGGTGGAACGGCAGGGTCGGAAACTGCGCGTCGGTGCACTTGGTCTCCTGCATGGCCAGCACGTCGACCTCAGCACGGGCCAGCCAGTCGGTCACCCGGTCCACGCGGGTGCGGATGGAATTGACGTTCCAGGTGGCCAGTCGCAGCGCAGTCACGCAGCCACCCTAGAACGCGGGCGCCGCGGTCAGGGCCGCGCGGTGCGGGCGTCGATGTAGCGGGTGCGGTGCTGGCCGCCGAACCCCACCTTCTCGAAGAACGTGAACGCGCGGGGGTCGGAGCTGGGCACCTGGACGTAACCGCGGCTGGCGCCACGTTCGGCCCCCCAGGACCGCAATGCGTCGCAGACTGCGCGGCCGTGGCCCTGCCGGCGCCGGTCCGCGGTCACCCGCAGCGCTGTCAGCCCCAGCCAGCGCGTTCCATCGGGCCCGTCGGTGACCGCGCCCCGCCCGACCGCCACCCCCGGGATCGTGGCGAAGACCACCTCGCCGCCGGCCACCGCGGTCAGCACCTCCAGCGGAGTCGCCGCGTCGCCGGTGCGGTAGACCGCGAGCCAGTCGGTGCCGGGCTCGGTGTCCAACACCACACCGTCCGGGGCCGTCGCGGTCGCGATGTCGCCCACCATGGTGCGGGTCTCATACCGGGCCGGAAGGTCGCCCGACAACCGCAGCAGCCGCTCCGGCACCGCCAGGTAGGGCGGCAGGTCCCGCTGGGCGTACCAGTCGATGATCGCTGCCGCGGTGTTCAGGTGGGCGAACATGTCGAGTGGCACCGCCGAATTGGCGGCCAGGTCGGCGCCCGGACCGGCCCGCAGCAGCCAGCCGTCGAGCCATTGGTGTTCGCTGCCCGGCCAGGCCAGCGCTGCGGCGTGCTCGACGGAGCGGATCGCCGAGTTCTTCACCGGCCGGTCGGTCAGCCGCCGCACGTACAACACGTCGGCGTGCCGGCAGTCGTGGAGCACGCCGTCGGCCGAGCGAACCCGCACCAGCGGCCCGGTCTGCTCCAGATGCCCGATCACGTCGCCCATCGGGGGCTGCGAACCGGGTGGCCGCAGATAACGTAGGCTCACCCGCGTTCCGACTTCGGGAAGTTCGGGCGGCGGGCTCATCGCCGGCTCAATCAGTGACCGAACGGATCGGGGACATCGCCCGGCGTCCACGACAGGCCGGGGACACCCCAGCCGTTGGCCTTGACCGTCCGCTTCGCGGCGCGGGCGTTGCGGCCCACCAGCATGTCCAAGTAGAGCAGCCCGTCGAGGTGGCCGGTCTCGTGCTGCAACATCCGGGCGAACAGCCCGGTGCCCTCCAGAGCGACCGGGTTGCCGTCACCGTCCAGACCCGTGACTCGCGCCCATTCGGCTCGGCCGGTCGGAAACGATTCGCCGGGAACCGACAGGCAGCCTTCGTCGTCCTCGTCGGGGTCGGGCATGGTCTCGGGCCGCTCCGAGGTCTCCAGCACCGGGTTGATGACCACGCCGCGGCGCCGCGTCGTCGACCGTCGGTCGTCGGCGCAGTCGTAGACGAAGAGCCGCAGGCCCACGCCGATCTGATTGGCCGCCAAGCCCACACCGTTCGCGGCGTCCATGGTCTCGAACATCGTGGTGATCAAGTCGCCCAAGTCGGCCGGCAGCGAGCCGTCGTCGGCGACGGGCACCGGGCTGGTGGGGGTGTGCAGGACGGGATCGCCCACAATGCGGATGGGTAGGACGGCCATGACCGCAGATCTTAGGTGCCCCCCGCCGGTCAACTGCAGCGGCCACGGCGACTCGCCAAGCGGGCTCCCCGTTCAACACGGCTTGCCGTGATTCAATATTCGCTCAGAACACGCCGCCGAAAATAAGCGAACGTTGCAGCGAGAGAACTTTCCGGAAGGGTCCAGGAAACGATATGGACGGCGCCATGGCGCAGGCGAATCGCTCAGGGGACGATTCGGAACCCACCGACGGTCTGAGCCGTCGCGAACACGACATCCTGGCCTTCGAACGAGACTGGTGGAAGTACGCGGGCGCCAAAGAGGAGGCCATCAAGGAGCGCTTCGCGTTGTCGGCCACGCGCTACTACCAAGTCCTCAACGCCCTTGTCGACCGGCCTGAGGCGCTGGCTGCCGACCCGATGCTGGTCAAACGCCTGCGCCGGCTGCGCTCCAGCCGTCAGAAGGCACGCGCCGCGCGCCGCCTCGGTTTCGACATCACCTGATCGCGCGACCACCTTGATTGCTGGGCGTTTATAGGTTATGGCCCGCCTCTGGATACAGTGGGCGCAATGAACGACCACGTTCCCGACTCCTCCCGCCTTCCGCTCCGGGCGATGGTGATGGTGCTGCTGTTCCTGGGCACCGTCTTTTTGCTGGTGGGATTCCAGGCACTCGGATCGTCGGGAACCGACGATGACACCGACCAGCCGCCGACGGCGCAACCGGTCACCACCGTCTCGGCGCCGGCCAAGCCGGAACATCCCGTCCACAAGCCCGACGTGCGGGTGTTCAACATCTCCGAGCAGCCCGGCCTGGCCGGCCAAACAGCCGAGCGGCTACGCGAAGCCGGCTGGAATATCACCGAGATCGGCAACCTCGAACTGCCCGAGGTAACCCAGACCACCGTGTACTTCGGCGACGCCGAAGGGGAGCAGGATGCGGCCCATTCGGTGGGCGAGGTGCTGGGAGCCGCTGTCGAGCCACGCATCCCGGACGTGGTGGAGCAGCCACCGGGCGTCATCGTGGTAGTCGCGGGTTAAGCTCCTCGCATGGTCACAGGTCACCGCAGAGCTCTCGCCGCCGTCGTTTTCGCCACCCCGGTTGTACTGCTGGCGGCGTGCAGTCCGCCCAACGAGGTGCCTTCCGACGTGCCCGGCACCACTCCGGCCATCTGGACCGGCTCGGCGGCGCCGTCGGCCGAACCGGCAGAGCCGGGTGCCCCGGCCGGCGCGGACAACCTCGTCGCGCACCTGAACACCCCCGATGGCGGCCAGGTCGCCACCGCGACGTTCGAGTTCAGCAAGGCCGGTGGCAAGGAGTTCGCCACCGTGACCGTGCGGACCACCAGCGCCGGGGTGCTGACCCCCGGTTTCCACGGCCTGCACATCCACGCCGTCGGCAAGTGTGAAGCCGATTCGGTGGCCCCCACCGGCGGGGCGCCGGGCAGCTTCCTGTCTGCCGGCGGGCACTTCCAGGCGCCGGGGCACAACGAGCACCCGCAGAGCGGGGACCTGACCTCGCTGCAGGTGCGCTCCGACGGCAGCGGGCTGCTGGTGACCACCACCGACGCGTTCACCAAGGCCGACCTGCTGGCCGGGGACGGAACCTCGATCGTCATCCACGCCGACGACGACAACTTCGCCAACATCCCCGCGGACCGCTACACCCAGGTCAACGGTACGCCGGGCCCGGACCAGACCACGCTGACCACCGGGGATGCCGGAAAGCGGATTGCGTGTGGTGTCATCGGCGCCGGATAGCCCGCCGATCACAGGGGCTTCTGCGAGGTCGCAAGCCCGAATTGAGTTTGCCCGCAGCCCCCGGCCCACCATCGGCGTGGAATGGGAATTGGCGCTGGTCGACGCTCAAACCCGCGACCTGAGCAACGAAGCCAGCGCGGTCTTGTCCGAACTCGGCGAGAACCCGCGGGTGCACAAGGAATTGCTGCGCAACACCGTCGAGCTCGTGACGGGCATCTGCGACACCACCGGTGAGGCCATCGAGGATCTGCGCCAGACCCTGGCGACGGCCCGGCCCATCGTGCAGGGCCGGGGGATGGAGCTCTTCGGTGCCGGCACCCATCCGTTCGCCCGATGGTCGGCGCAGAAGCTGACCGACGCGCCGCGATACGCCGAGCTGATCAAACGCACCCAGTGGTGGGGCCGGCAGATGCTGATCTGGGGGGTGCACGTCCACGTCGGTGTCTCCTCGGCATACAAGGTGATGCCGATCATCTCGTCGCTGCTGCAGCACTATCCGCATCTGCTGGCGTTGTCGGCGTCGTCGCCGTGGTGGGAGGGCCACGACACCGGCTACGCCAGCAACCGCGCGATGATGTTCCAGCAGCTGCCCACCGCCGGTCTGCCGTTTCAGTTTCAGACCTGGGCGGAGTTCGAGGGTTTCGTCTACGACCAGAAGAAGACCGGGATCATCGATCACACCAACGAGATCCGCTGGGACATCCGCCCCTCGCCGCATCTGGGCACCATTGAGGTACGCGTGTGCGACGGCGTGTCCAACCTGCGCGAGCTAGGCGCACTGGTGGCCTTGACGCACTGCCTGATCGTCGACCTGGACCGGCGGCTGGAGGCCGACGAAGCCCTGCCCACCATGCCGCCCTGGCATGTGCAGGAGAACAAGTGGCGCGCGGCCCGCTACGGGCTGGACGCGGAGATCATCCTCGATGCCGACAGCAACGAGCGGTTGGTCACCGACGACCTCGACGAGCTGCTCAACCGATTGGAGCCGGTCGCGGCGCGGCTGCACTGCGCCGATGAGTTGGCCGCTGTCGCCGACATCTACCGCACGGGCGCGTCATATCAGCGGCAGCGCCGGGTCGCCGAGGAGCACGACGGCGATCTGCGGGCCGTGGTCGACGCGCTGGTGGACGAGCTCGACAGCGCGTGATGCAGCTGCCGATGTTCCCGCTGGAATGGGTGTTGCTGCCCGGCGAGGAACTGTCGTTGCGGATCTTCGAGCTGCGCTACACCGCGCTGGTCGGCGACCTGATGCGCAGCGGCGATCCCCGCTTCGGGGTGGTGCTGATCGCCCGTGGCCGTGAGGTGGGCGGAGGCGAGCAGCGCAACGATGTCGGCACCATGGCCACCATCACGCGATGCACCGAGCTGGGGGCCGGCCGTTATGCGCTGCGCTGCCTGATCGGGGAGCGAATCCGGGTGCGCGACTGGCTTGCCGACGATCCCTACCCCCGGGCCGTGGTCGAGATGGGGCCCGACGAGCCGTCAGAACCGTTGGCCGAAGAGCAGTTCCGCGCGCTCGAAGACCGCATCGACGCGCTGCACCTGCGGATGGCCCAGACCGGCCGGTATCCGGTTGGGCCGGCTCGAGGCAGTCTCGCGGACACGCAGCGGCTGCGTTCGCTGAATCCGGAGCAACGGCTGTATTCGCTGGCCTGCCGGGTCCCGATGGGGGAGGCCGACCGCTACGCGGTGCTGGCGGCTCCGGCGCTGCCGGAGCGGGTGGCGGCGCTTTATGAGGCGATTGCGACCGTATCGGCTCGGATCGAGTTCGATCTGCCTCGTTGACTCTGCGTCCACCCGGCAAAAGTGCGAGTGCGGTGGCTGGTGGACGCAGAGTCAACCGGGGCGGGCCCGCCGGACAGAGTGACGCGCCCCCACAGAATTGGTCGCACGATCAGCGCCGGTTGCAGCCGCGGCACCGGTGGGGTGCGCTGCCCATGGGCATCGGCGCATCAGCCCTCAGCGGTGGCAGGTGGCGGTGTCAGCGTGCCCAGCAGGCGATCGACCAGCGCGCGCAGTTCGTCATGGCCCCGGGTGACGCCGACGCCGCTTTCATTGCACAAACTGCGGGCGGTCTGGGCGATCAGCATCGAGACCGCGACGGGCGGGTAGAGCTGTAGGTCGACGCCGTTGGCGCGCAACGCCACCGTCGCCGCCGCAGTCTCGATGTCGCGAACCCGCTCCGCATACGCCTTGAGCTCGGCGCCGATGGCCTTGCGGTGATTGGCCAGCGCCATGAACTCGGTGTTGAGGCTGGTCACGCGATCGTCGCTGTTGATCTCCCACAGGGCGCGCAGCGGATCGTCGGCGGTCAGGGCGGTGCGCATCCGGTCCAGGGCGGCGTCTGCTCCGGACCGCAGAACCGCTACGAAAAGGTCGTCCATGGTGGGGAAGTAGTAGTAGACGAGAGCCTGCTTCACTCCGGCCTCGGCCGCGACCCGTCGCGAAGTCGCCGCGGCGTAGCCCTCCTCGCGCATCAGTCGCGCCGTCGCCTCGATCAGGCGGCGGCGGGCGGCGTTATCAGTCGATTTGGCCTTGCGTGTGGCCGGCATTCACGTCAGCCCGGGATGCGGAATGCTTGACCGTCCGGCGCCGCGCGTGGTAGGCATGACCCATTGTAGCAATTTGATCGATCGATCAGCGCGACGAGAGCGGGACGCGGGCGAAGGGCGGGCGATGACGGATCTCGCGGTGGTGGACTACTTCTCCGATCAAGACGTCACGCAGGATCCCTACCCCTACTACGAATACCTGCGTGGATGCGGGCCCGTGTTCGCCGAGCCGCATCACGGCGTCGTCGCCGTCACCGGTTACGACGAGGTGCTCGCCGCGTTCAAAGACCACGACTCGTTCTCGGCGGTCAACGCCATCGGCGGGCCGTTCCCCCCGCTGCCGTTCGAGCCCGAGGGCGACGACATCACCGAGCAGATCGAGGCGCACCGCCACGAATTCCCGATCTTCGAGCACATGGTGGTCATGGATCCGCCCGCCCACACCCGGGCCCGTTCGCTGCTCAGTGGGCTGCTCACCCCGAAACGCCTGCGGGAGAACGAAGAGTTCATCTGGCAACTTACCGACACTCAACTGGGCGAGTTCATCGGCAACGGGCGCTGTGAATTCCTGTTCGACTACGCCAAACCGTATGCGACCCTTGCTATCACCGACCTTCTGGGGGTCCCCGAGGAGGATCGCGCCGAATTCCGCAGTGCGCTGGGTGCGGGATACCGGCCGGGACAGCGGGTCGGATCCCTCGACGGAACTCCGGTGGGCCTCAATCCCCTGCAGTACCTCGACGAAAAATTCAGCGGCTACCTCGCCGAGCGGCGGCGCCGGCCCCGTGGCGACGTGCTGAGCGGTCTGGCGGCCGCCACCTACCCGGACGGCGACACGCCGGACTTGCTGGAAGTGGTGCGTCCGGCCACGTTCCTGTTCGCGGCCGGCCAGGAGACCGTCACCAAGTTGCTCGGCGCCGCAGTGCAAACCCTGGGTGACCGGCCCGATCTCCAGCAGACCTTGCGTGACGATCCCGCCCTGATTCCCGCCTTCATCGAGGAAGCGCTGCGCATCCAGAGCCCCACCAAGATCGACTTCCGGCTGGCCCGCAAGACCACCACTTTGGGCGGGGTGGCGATCAAGGCCGGAACCGTGCTGATGCTCTGCCTGGGCGCAGCGAACCGGGACCCGCGCAAGTTCGACCACCCCGACCAGTTCCGCCTGGACCGTAAGAACGTGCGTGAGCACCTTGCCTTCGGTCGCGGAATCCACACCTGCGCCGGAGCTCCGCTGGCCCGGGTCGAAGGCCGCATCACCATTGCGCGGATGCTGGACCGGATGCGCGACATCAGAATCAGCGAGACCCAGCACGGACCGGCCGACCGGCGGCGCTACTCCTACGAGCCCACCTTTCTGCTGCGCGGACTGACCGAGTTGCACATCGAATTCGACCCGGTGTCCTAGCGTTCAGCCCTCCGGACTGCCTTGCCGGACGTACGCTCGCGCCATGACCGACATCGCATTCACCTCGGTCGCACCGGTCATCCCGGTTCGAGACCTCGATGCAGCGCTCGAACGTTACCGCCGGCTGGGCTTCACCGCGCTGTCCTACAGTGGCCCAGCTCGGTACGGATTCGTGGATCGCGGCCGGGTTTCGCTGCACCTATCCGAGTGGTCCGAGCACGACCCGCAGAGCACCGCCGCCAGCGTGTACTTCTACGTCGACGATGCCGATGCCCTCTATGCCCAATGGACATCGTCGGGAGTGCCGGGTCGCTTCACCGAACCCGCCGACACCGACTACCAGCTCCGGGAATTCGCCTACATCGACCCCGAAGGCACCCTGCACCGGGTCGGCTCACCACTGCCGTAACAGCGGAGTCAACGGTTGTCGGCGAAGGACCGCAACGCCTCCACCTGAGCGGGATCCAGTGACGGGCGCACCGTTTCGCGTGCGGCGGCGACGTCCTCGGGGGTGACATCGGCGGCGTCGATGTTGCGCCGCATCGCGGTCAGGGCCGCTTCGCGCAGCAGCGCCACGCAGTCTGCGGCGCTGTAACCGTCCAGATCCGCAGCCAGGGAGTCGAGGTCGACATCGGCGTGCAGCGGCACGGACTTGCCGGCCACCCGCAGAATCTGGCGCCGGGCGTCGGCGTCCGGCGGCTCGACGAACACCAGCTTCTCCAGCCGGCCCGGCCGGGTCAGAGCCGGGTCGATCAGATCCGGCCGGTTGGTGGCACCGACCACCACCACGTCGCGCAGTGGGTCGACGCCGTCAAGTTCGGTGAGCAGCGCGGCGACCACGCGATCGGTCACCCCGGAGTCGAAGCTCTGGCCGCGGCGCGGTGCCAGGGCGTCGATCTCGTCGAGGAACACCAGTGAGGGCGCCGAATCGCGGGCCCGCTGAAACAGCTCGCGCACCGCCCGCTCGCTGCTGCCCACCCACTTGTCCATCAGCTCCGCGCCTTTGACGGCATGCACGCTGACCCGGCCCGAGCCCGCCAGGGCCCGGATCACAAAGGTCTTGCCGCACCCCGGCGGTCCATAGAGCAGCACCCCGCGCGGCGGGTCGACGCCGAGCCGGGTGAACGTGTCCGGGTGCTGCAGCGGCCACAGGATCGCCTCGGTCAGGGCCTGCTTGGTGGCGACCATGTCGCCGACGTCGTCGAGGGTGACCGATCCCACGGAAACCTCGGCAGCCGCCGACCGTGACAGCGGGCGGATCACGCTGAGCGCGCCCAGGAGGTCCTGCTGGGTCAGCTGCGGCTCCTCGTCGTTATCGCTGGCTCGTGACGCCGCCCGCAGCGCCGCCTCCCGGACCAGCGCGGCAAGATCTGCGGCCACGAAACCCGGTGTGCGATCGGCGATCTCGCTCAACGCCAGGTCCGCGGTGGGAACCGCGATCAGCAGCGTCGCCAACAGCGCGGCGCGGGTCGCGCCGTCGGGCAGGCTCAGCCGGATCTCGCGGTCGCACAGTTCCGGCGCCCGCAACCGGGGATCGGCATGGTCAGGCAGCGCCGAGGTCGCGATGAACGCCACCCCTTCGGTGGCCACCACCGCCCGCAGTTCGGCGAGGATCAGCGTGGCCACCGGCTCCGGCGGCTCGGGCAGCAGGGCGTCGACGTCGGCGATCAGCAGCACGCCCCCGACGTCGCAGACCTGCGCCGCCGCGGAGCGCACCGCGGCCAGCCGCTGCTCGGCGGCGAGCGCCCCGATCTCGGGGCCGTCCAGCTCGATCAGCCGGCGGCCTTCGCACACCGCCCGGACCATGGTCGTCTTGCCCACGCCGGCCGGACCCGACACCAGCACCCCGAGATTCGTTCCGGCGCGCAGGGCCTTGAGCAGCGCAGGTTCGTCGAGCGCGAGCTTGAGCCATTCGGCGAGCTTTGCCGCCTGGGCTTCGCAGCCCTTGAGTTCGTCGATGGCGATCCGGGCCGGTGCGGCCGGTGCGGCGACCGTCGCCGCCGGGGCACTGGGCCCGGCGCCGAAGGTGACCAGCGAGTTGGGCTGCACGCTGACCGGCCCCGCCGGGTCCACCCCCGTGACCGTCAACAACTCCGACGTCCAGCTGATCCCCACCGCCGAGGCCAGGGCGGAGGTGGCCGCCGACGTCGAGGTGCCGGGCCCCAGATCGCGGGGCAGCAGCGAGACCGCGTCCCCGACGGTCATCACCTTGCCCAGCAGCGCTTGACGCAGCGTGGTCGGCGACAACGTCTGAGACGCCAGGGCAGAACCGCTCAGCGTCACCGACCGGGCGCCGTAGACGGTCACCGCGGCCACCACCACCTCGGTGCCGTCGCGCAGGCCGGCGTTGGACAGCGTCACGTCGTCGAGCAGCGCCACCCCGGCCGGTGCGTCCGGGCCGGTGAGTCCCGCCACTGCCGAGGTGGTGCGAGAACCGGTCAAAGAGACCGCATCCCACTCCCTGATACCCAGGGCGGCAACGGCTTCGGGGTGCAGTCGGACGACTCCGCGGCGGGCGTCGACAGCGGAGGTGTTGAGCCGGGCGATCAGTGTCAGATGCCGGGAGGCGCCCACTCGGCGGTCTTCTTGGCGCTCATCGATGGAACCCACCCGGCCATTATCGGCATAGCGGCCGGTGGCCTCCCCGGTAACAGGCGGATCAGCCGGGCAGGTTTGAATACCACTATGCGGACGGGCGTGCTGGTAGCGGTGATCGGTGCGGTCGGTGGGCTGATGATCCCCGCCCCGGCCGGGGCGCAGGGCCCATCACCGTTGGCCGAGCTCGTGGATGCCGCCGCGCAGCGGCTGCAGGTCGCCGATGACGTAGCGGCGGTCAAGTGGCAGACCGGCGGTGCCATCGAGGATCCCGCCCGGGTGGGGCAGCAACTCGACAAGGTCGCCGCCGACGCCGCCGGTGCCGAGCTGGAACCCGACTACGTACGCCGGATCTTCGCCGACCAGATCGCCGCGACCGAGGCCGCCGAGCACTATCGGTTCGCGCAGTGGAAGCTGGATCCCGCCGCCGCCCCGGCCGCCGCCCCCGAACTGGCGGCTTCCCGGGCGCGAATCGACGGTTTCAACCAGGCCATGCTGGCCCAGATCGGCCGCCGATGGGAACTGCTGCATTCGCCCGCGTGCCCCGGTGAACTCCGGGAGGCGACCCGGACCGTCAGCGACGCACGGCAGCTCGACGAGTTCTACCGGCAGGCGCTGTTGTCGGCGACGAAGGATTACTGCGCCGGCTGACCGCGCTGTCAGCGACCCGGCTTGCGCAGCCGCAGTCGTGCCATCGACTGACCGCCGGGCCGGCGGATTCCCCGCCGCACGCCCGGGCGGCGGCTGGGCTGCGCCCGCCGGATGGCCCGCCGCGCGGCCCGGCGCTCCTTGGGGGCGTCCTCCCATGCCTCCGGGTGGGCGGCCACCCAGCGCTGGCTGCGGACCGAGAACGGGATGGTGCACAGGTAGGCCCCGATCAGCACCAGCACCAGCACGTAGGGGAACAGGAACGCCGCCGCTGCCACCAGTGCCAGCACCGCCAGCAGGGCCGCCGCCAGGTGCGGCGGCACCGACACGGCGTGCATCTTGCGCATCGGGATCCGGCTCACCAGCAGCATCGAGGTGCCCACCACCCAGATGCAGGTGAACCACTGCGACGTCCACCATCCCTCGCCGAACTGCAGCTTGGCGGCCAGCAGTCCCATCAAGGCGATGGCACCGGCCGGTGCCGGCATCCCGACGAAGAACTCCCGGGTGTAGGCGGGCAGGGTGGCGTCGTCGAGCAGAGTGTTGAACCGGGCCAGGCGCAGCACCACACACACCGCGTACAGCAACACCACGATCCAGCCCGCCGGCTGTGTCGACAACAACGACACATAGATCACCACCGCGGGAGCCACCCCGAAGTCGACGGCGTCGGCCAGGGAATCGATCTCGGCGCCCATCCGCGACTCGGCGTCCAGGATGCGCGCCACCCGGCCGTCCAGACCGTCGAGGATGGCGGCGGCGGCGATCAGCGCCATCGCGATGTGGGGCTGCCCGTCGAGGGCGTACTTGATCGAGGTCAGGCCCGCGCAGATGGCCAGGACCGTCATCGAACTCGGCAGGATGTGCAGACCTACCGGGCCCCGGCCCCGGGCCGGGGCGGCGGTGGTGGTCATGACAGGTGGGCCAGGACGGTCTCGCCGGCCACCATGCGCTGGCCGATGCCCACCAGCGGCTGAGTCCCCACCGGAAGGTAGACGTCGAGCCGTGAGCCGAATCGGATCAATCCGTAGGTGTCACCGATCGCCAGATGGTCGCCGGGCCGGGTGTCGCAGATGATGCGCCGCGCGACCAGTCCGGCGACCTGCACGGCGATCACCTCGGCACCGTCGGCGGTGCGGATCCGCACGCTGTTGCGTTCGTTGTCCTCGCTGGCCTCGGTGCGGTCCGCCGACCCGAACCGCCCGGCCCGATGCAGCACCTCGATCACCTCGCCGCCGACCGGAGCCCGCTGGACGTGGGCGTCGAAGACCGACATGAAGATGCTGACCCGCGGCAGCGGGGTATCGGGCAGATCCAGCTCCGGAGGCGGAGCCGCCGAGTCGACCAGGCACACCGTGCCGTCGGCGGGAGCCACCACCACACCGGGGCGGGTCGGCGGCACCCGGTGCGGATGCCGGAAGAACCCGGCGCTGGCGCCGGCCGCCAGCAACCCGGCGGTGCGCGCCCAACGGCGCTTCCGGCCCAACAGCGCCACACTCAGCGCGCCGCCGACGAACGGTAAGCCGGCACTGTGCATCGGCGGCACCGTCGAGCGCACCAGCTCGATCAGATGCCGAAGGCCGCCGGGATCATCTGCTGCGCGAGGGCGTCGGGCCATTGGGTCATCTTAGAAGCTGCGGTGCTGATGCGGCGGCCCCAGCTTCGGCTCTCCTGCGTCGAGCCTCGTGAACCGCCGGTGTCGATGCGGCGGTCCCAGCATCGGCTCTCCTGCGTCGAGCCTCGTGAACCGCCGGTGTAAACGCGGCGGCCCCAGCTTCGGCTCTCCTGCGTCGACCGCCGGATCACCCGGTCAGGTCCCAGACTTCCACCTGCGCGCCCTCGGGCAGTTCGGTGACGTCGTCGGCAATGTCGAGCAGGCAGTTCGCCGAAGCCAGGTAGCGCAGGTGGTGCGAGGCCGGCGGTCCGTAGCTCGTGACGGTAGCGGTCTCGTGGTCGAGCAGTCCGCGGCGGAACTGCCGCTTACCGGCCGGAGAGATCAGATTCTCGCGCAGAACGGCGTTGCGGCGCGGCCGATCCGGGGACGGCAGGTTCATCGCGCGCCGCAGGGCGGGCCGGACGAACACCTCGAAGGACACCTGCGCGCTGACCGGGTTGCCGGGCAGCGTGATGATGGCGGCGCCGGCGCCCGGGCCGCCGATTCTGCCGATGCCCTGCGGCATCCCGGGCTGCATGGCCACCTTGACGAAGTGCACACCCTGGTCGCCGTCGCGCCCGAAGACATCCTTGACCACCTCGTAGGCGCCCGCACTGACCCCGCCGCTGGTGATCACCAGATCCACCGCCCCGTCATACACGCCGTACCGGTCGAGCACCCCGGTGAACGCGGCGGTGTCGTCGGCGACGGTCGCCGTGGCCACCACCTCGGCGCCGGCCTCCCGCACCGCGGCCGAGAGCATCACGCCATTGGACTCGTAGATCTGTCCGGGTGCCAGCGGCGTGCCGGGTTCGACCAGTTCGGACCCGGTGGAGATCACCAGAACCCGCTGCCGGGGCTGCACCGGCAGGTCGGCCAGGCCCAGCGCCGCCGCCAGGCCGGCCGTCGGCGCGTTGACCAGCTGCCCCGCCCGGAGCACGGTGGCGCCCGCGGCGACATCGCTCCCGGCCGGCCGGATGTGGCGGCCCCGGGTGGTGGCGGCGCTGATCCGCACCACATCGGCGCCACCGTCGGTGGCCTCCACGGGAATCACCCCGTCGGCGCCGTGCGGAATGGGTGCGCCGGTCATGATGCGGTGCGCGGATCCCGGTGTCAGCGTGGGGATATCGGTGCGGCCGGCCGGAATGTCCTCGGTGACGGGCAATGTCACCGGATTGTCGGGCGTGGCGCCGGCCACGTCGTCGGCGAGCACGGCGTAGCCGTCCATGGCGGAGTTGTCGAAGACCGGCAGTGAGATCGGTGCGATCACGTCCGCGGCCAGCGCCAGGCCCTCGGCATCGGACAGTGCGACCGTGACCGGTGGCCGGGGACGGATCAGGTCGGCGACGGCCCGCTGGTGCTCTTCGACGGATCGCATGCCGACAGTCTGACTCAGACCGGGAAGGTGACTCCCGTCAGCTCCTCGGAGACCGCCCACAGCCGCTGCTGCAACTCGACGTCGTGCGCCTGCTTGCTGGCCTCGACGAGCTTGGGGTATCCGCGCTGCTCACCGATGCCGCCGGGACCGTAGTACTGGCCGCCGGTCACCTCGGGGTCGGTGGCTGCCCGCAGCGTGGGCAACGCCCCCATGGCGGCGCTCTGTACCACCAGCGGTGTCAGCAGCCGGTCCGCGGGGCGCAGGAACGGCGGGAGGTGCCGGGTCAGTTCGGTGTTGGCGGTGCCGGGGTGGGCGGCGACGGCGATGGTGGAGCGGCGTTTGGCGGCCAGCCGGCGCTGCAGCTCGTAGGTGAACATCAGGTTGGCCAGCTTGGACTGCCCGTAGGCGGCGATCCGGTTGTAGCCGTGCTCCCACTGCAGGTCGTCGAAGTGGATGGCGGCCATGATCCGGTGCGCCATGCTGCTCACGGTCACCACGCGCGACTGCCGCACCCGCAGCATTCGTGGCAGCAGCAGCCCGGTCAGGGCGAAGTGCCCCAGATGGTTGGTGCCGAACTGGAGCTCGAATCCATCGGCGGTGTGCCCTTTGGGCGTGTACATGACGCCCGCGTTGTTGATCAGCAGGTCGATGCGCGGATGTGTGGCGCTCAGGGCCTCGGCGGCTTCGCGGACCGAGGCGAGCGAACTCAGATCGAGATGTTGAACCTCGACGGCGGCCTGGGGGCTGGCCTCGCGGATCCGCTGTGCCGCGGCGTCGCCCTTCTCCAGATCGCGGACCGCCAGCACCACCCGAGCGCCGTGCTCAGCGAGCTCCGCGGCGGTGTGATACCCGATTCCGGTGTTGGAGCCGGTGATCACCGCGACGCGCCCGGTTTGATCCGGTAGGTCTGCCGTCGTCCACCTATCCCGGCCACCCATGTGACAAACGATACTCAGGTGGCGCGGCGTGCGCTGGATGAGTTGTCGCAGAAGCACGGTGACAGATGCGGAGCGGACCGCACCCTGCCATTCTCTCCTACATGGCGCAGCACGAAGACCAGTCCGACGAGATCATGTTGCTCGATCCCGCCACTCCGCCCAGCCCCCGCGCACCCCTGGTGTGGGCCATGGTCGGTGCGGTGCCCTGGCTGATGCTGGCCCTGCTGCAGTTGGGCTGGGCACTCGCCGACGAACAGGTGGCCGAAGCGACCGTGCGCTACCCGCAATGGCTGCACACCGCCGCCCTCGCCGTCACAGCGCTGGGCCTGTTGGTGTCGGTGGTGATCGCGCCGTTGTGGCGCTACCGCGTGCACCGGTGGGACATCAGCGACCGCGCGGTGTACACCCGCACCGGCTGGCTGGTGCAGGAACGCCGGATCGCGCCGCTGTCGCGGGGGCAGACCGTCGACACCTATCGGGGCCCGTTGGATCGGCTGCTGGGGTTGGCCAATGTGCGGGTGACGACCGCGTCATCAGCAGGTGCGGTGCACATCGTTGCGCTGGATGCCTCGGTCGCCGACTGGGTCGTCGAGCAGCTGACCGACATCGCTTCGCTGGGGCCAGGGGATGCCACATGAGCACCGGCACCGGTGAACCGGCCTGGCAGCGGCTGAGCCCGCGGATGCTGTTGGTGCATCCGCTGCACGAGGTGCTGCGTGAGCTGCCGCTGTTGATCGCCGTGGTGGTGTTCGGCTCAGCGACTGACAATCAGCTCTGGGTGCTGCCGCTGGTCGGGGTGATCGCCGTCGTGGGTGTGACGCGCTGGTTCACCACCAGTTACCGCATCGAACCGGATCCCGAATCCGGCCGGGTCCAGCTTCGCTCAGGTCTGGTGCGCCGCAAGGTGCTGTCGGTGCCGCGGAATCGAATTCGCTCGGTGGAGACCGACGCGCGGCCGCTGCACCGCCTTCTGGGTTTGACCGTGCTGCGGGTCAGCACCGGCCAGCACGCAGCCGGCGATACCGCCTTCGAGCTGAACGCGGTCCAGAGCAGCCAGGTGCCCCAGTTGCGGGCGATGCTGCTGGCGCATGCCGGGCAACCCGATCCCGGCACCGGAGCGGAGCCCGCATCGGCGACCGTCTTGGCGAGGTGGCATTCGTCGTGGCTGCGCTACAGCCCCCTGAGCCTGTCCGGGCTGGTGATGGTCGGCGCCGCGGTGGGAGCACTGTTTCAGAGCGGAGTCTGGGCGGCGCTGCAGGATTCGCCGGTGAGCAGGGACTGGATCATCGCCGCCGAGCAGTTCGGCCTTCAGCAGAGCGCGGTGCTGATCGCCGCCGTGCTATGGGTGGTCTCCATGGTGTTGGCGGTGCTGCGCTCCCTGCTGATGTACGGAAACCTGGTGCTGTCGCGCAGATCTGGGGCAGCGGGGGATGTACTGACGCTGAGCTATGGGCTGCTTCGGGTCCGTCACTACAACTACGACATGCGCCGGTTGCGTGGCGGAACAGTGCGCCGGCCACTGCTGGTGCGGGCGTTCGGCGGCGCGCGACTGGACGCGGCGATGACGGGAATCACCGGTGAGGGCCAGTCGTCGATCCTGCTGCCGCCGTGCCCCCGGGCAACCGCTGAGAACGTGCTGACCGGGTTGGTCGGCGACCCCGCGGTGGTCACCGGGCCGCTGCGTAAGCACGGTCCGGCCGCGGTGCGCCGGCGTTGGACCCGGGCGCTGATGGGACCGGTGATCCTGGGGGTGGGGCTCGCTGGTGCGGCGGTGGCTGGCGACGTGCCGCAATGGTGCTGGCCGGCCTGGGCGGCGGTGACCGTGGCCGCGGCGTTGCTGGCCGCCGACCGGGCGCGTGCCCTCGGCCATCGTGTCGACGCGCACTGGTTGTCGGCGCGCACCGGCAGTTGGGAACAGCGCCGGTACTGCATCGACACCGCCGGCATCGTCGGCTGGACCGTGCGCCAGAGCTGGTTTCAGCGGCGCGCCGGAGTGGCCACCCTGATCGCGGCCACCGCCGCCGGTGTCAAGGCCTACCGGGTGATCGACGTGCCGCAGGAGTGGGCCTGGTCGGTAGCGGCGCAGGCCTCGCCATGGGTGGCGCAGAGCCGCTGGACGCGGCGGGGTTGATCGACGGCGCCTTCGGCTACAGCTGCCGGATGGCCTCGATGCGCGCCCGCAACTGATCCGACGTCGCCGCCGCCACCGGGGGGCCGCCGCAGATCCGGCGCAATTCGTTGTGGATCCAGCCGTGCGGCTTGCCGAGACGATGATGTGCCGCCGACACCAGCGCGTTGAGTTCGTGACGCAGCGCCCGCAACTGACCATGCGTGGTCACCGGTGCCGGAGCGGCCCCACCCGCGGCCGCCACCTTCGAGCGGCGGTCCAGCTGTTCCTCCTGGCGGCGCCGCAGCAGGTCACGCATCTGGTCGGGGTCGAGCAATCCCGGGATGCCCAGGTAGTCGGCCTCTTCCTCGCTGCCGGCTGGGGTGGCGGTGCCGAACGAGGCGCCGTCGAAGATCACCTGGTCCAGCTCGGCGTCGGCCCCCAACGATTCGAATTTGTTCTCCATCTCCGAGGGCTCGTCGCGACGGCGCTCGGCCTCGGCGAACTCGTCGCGCTCGGACTCCCGGTGCGGTTTGCCCAGCACGTGGTTGCGCTGTTGTTCGAGTTCGCTGGCCAGACCCAGCAGTGACGGCACCGACGGCAGGAAGATGCTGGCGGTCTCCCCGGGGCGCCGCGACCGCACGAACCGGCCGATCACCTGCGCGAAGAACAACGGGGTGGACGCGCTGGTGGCGTAGACCCCGACGGCCAGCCGGGGCACGTCCACGCCCTCGGAGACCATCCGCACCGCCACCAGCCAGCGGCTGGTGGCCGCGGAGAACTGCGCGATCTTGTCCGAGGCCCCGGCGTCGTCGGAGAGCACCACGGTGGGGGCCTCGCCGGTCAGGTTCGTCAGCAGCTTGGCGTAGGCCCGGGCCGCCTTCTGGTCGGTGGCGATGATCATGCCGCCGGCGTCGGCCATGCCGCCGTCGCGCAGCTGGCGCAGCCGTTTGTCTGCGGCGGTGATGACCGCGGGCATCCATTCCCCGGCCGGGTCCAGTGCGGTGCGCCATGCGCGGGCGGTGTGCTCGGCGGTCAGCGGCTCGCCGAGCCGGGCCGAGTACTCCTCGCCGGCGCTGTCGCGCCAGCGCGCTTCGCCGGAGTAGGCCATGAACACCACCGGACGCACCACGCCGTCGGCCAGCGCATCGGTGTAGCCGTAGGTGTCATCGGCCACCGACCGCAGGTGGCCGGCGCCGTCGGGCTCGTAGTTGACGAACGGGATCGGGCTGTCGTCGCTGCGGAACGGAGTTCCGGTCAGCGCCAGCCGGCGAGTCGCGTCGGAGAACGCCTCGCGGATGCCGTCGCCCCAGCTCTTGGCGTCGCCGCCGTGGTGGATCTCGTCGAAGATCACCAGCGTCTTCATGGCCTCGGTGCGCACCCGGTGCCGGGCCGGGTGGCTGGCGACCTGGGCGTAGGTCACCACGACGCCGTGGTACTCCGAACTGGTCTGCGAGTCGGAGTTGGAAAACCGCGGATCCAGGGCGATGCCGTGGGACGCGGCGGCTGAGGCCCACTGCACCTTCAGGTGCTCGGTCGGGACCACGATGGTGATTCGCTCGACGGTGCGGTCGGCCAGCAGTTCGGCCACGATGCGCAGAGCGAACGTCGTCTTACCTGCGCCGGGGGTGGCGACCATCAGGAAATCTCGTGGCTTGGCGCTCAGATAGCGCACCAAAGCCCGGCGTTGCCAGCCCCGCAAAGCCCGGGTGCTGGGCGCTGGTTCAGCCCGCACCCGGTCTCCTATCTGATCAAGATCGAAGTCTAGGGCAAGTCGATAGCATCGCTGGTGTGTCCACCCCGCCGGAACCGGAAACCGTTCGAGTCGAGCGGCTTCGCGACGCGCAGGCCAAGGCGGGCGCGCTGTTCGACGAAATCGAGCGTCGTGCCATGGTCCGTCCCGGAGTCGGCGAGCGCCGGCTTTCCCAGGAGATCGCCGCGCTGGCCGCCGACCTGTTCGGGGTGACGCGGCACTGGCACCGGCGGGTGGTGCGGGCCGGGGAGAACACCCTGCTGCCGTTCCGCGCCGACCCGCCGGACCGGGTCATCGCCGACGACGACATCGTCTACCTGGACCTGGGGCCGATCTTCGAGCAGTGGGAGGCCGACTTCGGCCGCACCTTTGTGCTCGGCGGTGACCCGGACAAGCTGGCGCTGCGTGACGCGCTGCCCCGGGTGTGGAACGCCGGCCGGGAATTCTTCGAGGCCCACCCCGACATCACCGGTGCGCAGCTGTTCGACCACGTCGTCGGCTTGGCCCGGGACGAGGGTCTGGAGTTCGGGGCGCCGATCGCCGGACACCTGCTGGGGGAGTTTCCGCACAAGAAGATCAGCGGCGACGAAGCCCGGTTCTACGTCGCGCCCGGTTCCGATGAACCCATGCGCCGGACCGACGCCACCGGCCGGGTGTGTCACTGGATCCTCGAGGTTCACCTGGTGAACCCCGCCCGCGGGTTCGGGGGTTTCTACGAGCAGCTGCTCGACGTGGTCTGAGCCCCGGTTGACCGGCTGGATCGCCCCCTGCCGGATCCGAGCTGGCAACCTTGCACTCTCAAGGGGCGAGTGCTAAAAATGACGTTGGCACTCGCGACCGGCGAGTGCTAGGTCGGGACGGTGAGGTACGGGGCCGCACCTGCGGAGCACACCCACAGCCGTCCGTCGCGGGCACTGACCCGACCAACAAGACGTGCACCCCCTAACCGGAGGAATCACTTCGCAATGGCTAAGCAAATTGCGTATGACGAAGAGGCCCGTCGCGGCCTCGAGCGGGGTCTGAACGCCCTCGCCGACGCGGTCAAGGTGACGCTGGGCCCCAAGGGCCGCAACGTCGTCCTGGAGAAGAAGTGGGGCGCCCCCACGATCACCAACGATGGTGTGTCCATCGCCAAGGAGATCGAGCTGGAGGACCCGTACGAGAAGATCGGCGCCGAGCTGGTCAAAGAGGTCGCCAAGAAGACCGACGACGTCGCGGGTGACGGCACCACCACCGCCACCGTGCTGGCCCAGGCCCTGGTCAAGGAAGGCCTGCGCAACGTGGCCGCCGGCGCTAACCCGCTCGGCCTGAAGCGCGGCATCGAGAAGGCCGTGGAGAAGGTCACCTCGACCCTGCTGGCTTCGGCCAAGGAGGTCGAGACCAAGGAGCAGATCGCGGCCACCGCCGGGATCTCCGCGGGCGACCAGAGCATCGGTGACCTGATCGCCGAGGCCATGGACAAGGTCGGCAACGAGGGTGTCATCACCGTCGAGGAGTCCAACACCTTCGGCCTGCAGCTGGAGCTCACCGAGGGCATGCGCTTCGACAAGGGCTACATCTCGGGTTACTTCGTCACCGACCCCGAGCGCCAGGAAGCCGTCCTGGAGGACCCCTACATCCTGCTGGTCAGCTCCAAGATCTCGACGGTCAAGGACCTGCTGCCGTTGCTGGAGAAGGTCATCCAGTCCGGCAAGCCGCTGCTGATCATCGCCGAGGACGTCGAGGGCGAGGCCCTGAGCACCCTGGTCGTCAACAAGATCCGCGGCACCTTCAAGTCTGTGGCCGTCAAGGCTCCGGGCTTCGGTGACCGTCGCAAGGCGATGCTGCAGGACATGGCGATCCTCACCGGTGGCCAGGTCATCAGCGAAGAGGTCGGCCTGTCGCTGGAGAGCGCCGACGTCTCCCTGCTGGGCACCGCCCGCAAGGTCGTCATCACCAAGGACGAGACCACCATCGTCGAGGGCTCGGGTGACTCCGACGCCATCGCCGGCCGGGTGGCCCAGATCCGCTCGGAGATCGAGAACAGCGACTCCGACTACGACCGCGAGAAGCTGCAGGAGCGCCTGGCCAAGCTGGCCGGCGGTGTTGCGGTGATCAAGGCCGGGGCTGCCACCGAGGTGGAGCTCAAGGAGCGCAAGCACCGCATCGAAGACGCCGTGCGCAACGCCAAGGCCGCCGTGGAGGAGGGCATCGTCGCCGGTGGTGGCGTGGCCCTGCTGCAGGCCGCTCCGTCGCTCGAGGAGCTCAAGCTCGACGGTGACGAGGCGACCGGTGCCAACATCGTGCGCGTCGCGCTGTCGGCTCCGCTGAAGCAGATCGCCTTCAACGCGGGCCTGGAGCCCGGCGTCGTCGCCGAGAAGGTCACCAACTCCCCGTCGGGCACCGGCCTCAACGCCGCCTCCGGTGAGTACGAGGACCTGCTCAAGGCCGGCGTTGCCGACCCGGTGAAGGTGACCCGCTCGGCGCTGCAGAACGCGGCGTCCATCGCGGCACTGTTCCTGACCACCGAGGCCGTTGTCGCCGACAAGCCGGAGAAGGCGGCCGCACCTGCGGGCGACCCGACCGGTGGCATGGGCGGCATGGACTTCTAAGTCAGTAGCCAACGGGAAAGCCCGGTCCCCTCGTGGGGCCGGGCTTTTCTTCTGACGCCGAGCAGACGCAGAATCGCACGAAGTCGACGCATTGAGTGCGATTCTGCGTCTGCTCGCCGACGGGGAGGTGCCATGGAGATCGTGCTGCTGGGGACCGGCAGCGCCGACGGATGGCCGAATCCGTTCTGCGGGTGTGTTTCCTGCCGGTCGGCGACCGCAATCCGCGCCCAGACCGCGGCGCTGGTCGACGGGGCTCTGCTGCTGGACTGCGGGCCGGAGGCGCCGCGCGCTGCGATGCACTGCGGCAGGTCACTGGCGCAGGTCCGGCACATTCTGTTCACCCACGGCCACCCCGACCATGTCGGACCGGCGGCCCTGCTGATGCGGCACTGGACCGGGGCCACCGAACCGCTGGATGTGGTCGGCCCGGCCGGTGCACTCGAGCAGTGCCGGGACTGGGTGGCGCCGCACGATCCGGTCCGGTTCCACCCTGTGCGGGCCGGTGACCGAATCCGGCTGGGGGACTATGACGTGCGGGTGCTGGCCGCCGCCCACGGTTCCGACATCGGTGGCGACGCGGTGCTCTACGACGTGGGCTCCGCCGACGCGCGCATCCTGTGGGCCACCGACACCGGTCCGCTCCCCGAGTCCACCTACACCGCAGTGTCCGGGGCCGGCTATGACGCGGTCTTCCTGGAGGAGACTTTCGGGGCCTACACCGACCACGGCACCGAGCACCACGACCTGCCGGGGTTCGCGACGACGGTGGCGCGTCTGCGCGACTGTGCCGCCGTCATCGACACCACCGATGTTGTCGCGGTACACCTGAGCCACCACAATCCCCCCGAGTCGGAATTGACTGCCGTACTGTCAGATTCGGGCGCCCGACCAGGACGTGACGGTGAGGTGGTGCGAGTGGGGACAGCAGACGGTCGCGCCACCCGCACCCTGGTGCTGGGCGGCGCACGTTCCGGCAAGTCGGCGTACGCCGAGGCGCTGCTGGCCGGAGAGCCGGCGGTGACCTACCTGGCCACCGGTGGGGTGCGCGAGGGCGACCCGGAATGGGCGGAGCGGGTGCGGGCGCACCGGGTGCGGCGCCCGGACTCCTGGCACACCCGCGAGACGGCCGAGGTGGCCGAGGAATTGCGGTGCGCCCGCCAGGCGGTGCTGCTCGACTGCCTCGGAACCTGGCTCACCGCCCGAATGGACCTGCACCGCGTGTGGGACGGCGGCGACGGCTTGAACGCCGTCTCGGCCGATATCGACGAGCTCGTGGCGGCCTGGCAGGCGTGCCCGGCCCCGGTGGTGGCCGTGAGCAACGAGGTGGGCAGCGGCGTGGTTCCGCCCACCGCATCCGGGCGGCTGTTCCGCGACCTGCTGGGAGTGCTCAACGCGCGCGTGGCCGCCGAGTCCGACGAGGTGGTGCTGATGGTGGCCGGGCGACCGCTCAGGCTTCCCGCGGACTGACTTTGAGGTCGACGCAATCGCTGTAACAGGGTGTTTCGCCCGATGATTCGGGCGTTGCGACCCGGATCAAAACGGCTCGGCTGGGGGAGATCGTCACGCTCGCCAGCGCACCGGCATCGGACACCTGGGCGGTGCCGTCGACGATCACGGTGTAGCCGCCCGGAACCGGTGGTGGCCACATCACGGTCACATCCCCCGTGCGCGCTAGATTCGCCCGGCTGCGGCGACCGCCCAGCGCACCGATGCGCACGGTTTCGCCGCGCAGCACAGGCATCACCGGCACCGGATGTGGACGATTCTCGGCATCGACAGTGATCAGGTAGGCGTGGTCGCGGCCCGCCAGCTTCTCTGCGAGTCGATCGAAATCCACAGTAGAACTCATGAATTCGAGCCTAAACCTGCAGGCTGTCAATCTGCCTTGAGTTGCACGCAGTCATGGGCGGTGCCGACCGCCTGCTGGGTCCCGGCTTCGAACACCGGCCGGTGCAGCAGAGCTTTGGTCGGAGTCACCAGCACCGGAGCGGCCGGATCCGCGGGAAGCTCGGCCTGGCCGTCGACCAGCAGCGAGTAGTCGCCGACGTCGCGGGCCGGCCAGATCACGGTGACAGCCGTGCGAGACGACAGGTTGGCCCGGCCGTGCGATCCCATCGGGCCGACATCGAGCCGGACGCCGTCGAAGGTCGGGGTGATCGCGGTGGTGTGGATGCGGTAGTCGTCACCGACGGTGACCAGGAAGGCTAAGCGATAGTCGGCCAGCAGTGCGGCAAGGCGTGCGAGGTCGACGGGCTTGGCCATGACGTCGAGGATAGTGATCCGCCGGCAGACACATCCAGGTCTGGTGAGCCATGATGGCGTTATGGAATTTCGCTACCTGGGCAACTCCGGCCTGCAGATTTCGGAAATCACCTATGGGAACTGGCTCACCCATGGTTCGCAGGTGGAAAACGACGTCGCCACCGCCTGCGTGCACGCCGCGCTCGATGCCGGGATCACCACCTTCGACACCGCCGACGTCTACGCCAACGGGCGGGCCGAGGAGGTGTTGGGCGCGGCGCTGAAGGGCCGGCGCCGCGAATCGCTGGAGATCTTCACCAAAGTCTATTGGCCGATCGGTCCGGCCCCGTTGGGCCGCAATGACACCGGCTTGTCCCGCAAGCACATCATGGAGGCCATCGACGGATCGCTGCGCCGGCTGGGCACCGACTACGTGGACCTGTATCAGGCGCACCGCTACGACTCCTTCACGCCGCTGGAGGAGACCATGCAGGCCTTCGCCGACATCGTTCGGGCGGGAAAGGCGCTCTACATCGGTGTCAGCGAATGGACTGCCGAACAGATCCGGCACGCCCACGGATTGGCCCGGCAGCTCGGCATCTCGTTGATCTCGAACCAGCCGCAGTACTCGATGCTGTGGCGAGTGATCGAACCCGAAGTGGTTCCGGCCTGCGCAGAGCTGGGTCTGAGCCAGATCGTCTGGTCGCCGATGGCCCAAGGCGTGCTCTCAGGCAAGTACCTGCCGGGCCAGCCGCCGCCGGCCGGCTCGCGGGCCACCGATGAGAAGGGTGGTGCGAACTTCATCAAGCGTTTCATGACAGACGATGTGCTGACCCGGGTGCAGCAGTTGAAGCCGATCGCCGCGGAGCTGAATCTCAGCACGGCTCAGCTGGCGATCGCCTGGGTGCTGCAGAACGACAACGTCGCCGCCGCGCTGGTGGGGGCGTCACGGCCGGAGCAGGTCAGCGAGAACGTCAAAGCGGCCGGCGTGCGGATTCCCGAGGAGTTGCTGGCCCGCATCGATGAGGTGCTCGGTGAGGTGGTCACCAGCGACGCCGCGCTGGTCGCCCGCTCCACCCCGCAGCAGCGGCTGATCTAAGCGGCTACACCCGACACAGGATCTCACTGTTGAGGAATGCCAGCCAGCCGTCGGGCTGATCCGCCCAGGTACGCCATGCCAGCGAAATCGCCTGCAACTTGGCCTGATCGGCGGCGCCGCTGTCGAGCAGCTGTTCGGCGATGGCGGACTGCAGAATCCGATCGGCCCACATGGCACCCCAGTGCTGCCGATCGGCGGGCGTGGCGTAACACCATGCGCTCGCCGTCGGGATGATGTCGGTGAATCCGGCGGCGTGCGCCCAGGCCAGCAGATGCCGGCCCGCATCAGGCTCGCCGCCGTTGGCCCGCGCGGCGTCGCGATACAGCCGCAGCCAGTCGTCGAGCTCCGCCGACGCCGGATACCAGGTGAACGACGCGTAGTCGCTGTCCCGGGCGGCCACCACACCGCCGGGCCTGCAGACCCGGCGCATCTCGCGCAACGCGGTCACCGGATCAGCGACGTGTTGGAGCACCTGATGGGCGTGAACCACGTCAAAGCTGTTGTCGGGGAACTGCAGTGCGTGCACATCGGCGACCACGAAGTCGATGTTGTCCTGCCCCCGCTCGCGCGCGCAGGAGCGGGCCAGATCCAGCGCGCCGGGCACGGGCTCGACAGCCGTCACCCGGCCGGGTGCGACCAGAGCCGCCAGATCGGCGGTGATCGTGCCCGGCCCGCAGCCCACATCGAGCACCCGCAAGCCCGGTGTCAGCGACGGCAGCAGGTAGGCCGCCGAGTTCTGCGCCGTTCGAACCCGGTGGGCCCGCAATACCGACTCGTGGTGGCCGTGGGTGTAGCGGGGCGACGTCACGTATGACGACGGTACTCGCCGGAATCGGCGTCCCGCCGGCATCGCTGCGCGCGGAGTTGGCCAGGACGGCGGGTCAGGCCGGCGCCGGCTGGCGCCCGCGTACCAGCTTGCCCGGACGGGCTGCGGTGGGTTTGCCGTTCTCCGCGATGATCTCGCCGGAGACGATCGTCGCGACGTAGCCCTCGGCGGTCTGGTCCAGTCGGCGGCCGCCGGCGGGCAGGTCGTAGGTGACCACCGGCTTGTGCAACCGGAGATTCCGGTGGTCGATCACGTTGAGATCCGCCTTGTAACCGACCGCGATACGTCCGCGGTCGTCGAGTCCGGCGACGCCGGCCGGAGTAGACGTCAATTCGCGCACCGCCGCTTCGACGCTGAGCCGGCCGTCCGTGCGGTCACGCGCCCAGTGTGTCAGCAGATAGGTCGGAAAGCTGGAGTCGCAGATCATTCCGTAGTGCGCACCACCGTCTCCCAGGCCCAGCACCACGTCGTCGCGCCGCATCAGAGTGCTGACGGTGTCCAATGAGTGGTTCTCGAAATTGGCCAGGGCGTCGAGCAGGATCGCATGCCCGCCGTCGTCGAGCAGCCGGTCATACGCTTCCTCAAGGGGGGAGACACCTCGCGCTTTGGCGCGCGCCGCAATGCTTTTCGACGGGTCGGGTTCGTAGTCGGGGTCATCGCCGAGGGGGAACATCCAGTCCCAGGACTGGGTCATGTAGGCGATCGGGTTGGCGGCGGTGATCGTCGGGCGATCAGCGAGAATCCGTTGCCGCACCTCCGGTTTACGCATTTCGGCGACGCGCTGCTCCAGGGGCAGGTCGGCGATCTGCTGGTAAGCCGGGTACAGCATGAACGGGTGCATGCTCAGGTCCAGGCCGACCATCAACCCGATCGGGCGCGGAAAGACCTGCGCGGTGATCGAGGCGCCGGCGGCATTGGCCTGCTCCACCATGGCGATGGCGTCGTGCCACAGCGGAGGGCCGTAGTTGCCGATCAGCAGGCTGAACGTGACGGGCAGGCCGGCGTCGGTAGCGGCGTCGAAAACCTGTTGCAGGACGGGGCGGTAGGTCCCGGAGGGCAGATCGGGGACAAACTGGATCAACCCGCCGCCGCCGTCGGCCAGGCCGCGGCTGATTGCGAGCAGTTCGGTGTAGGCGGCGTCAAAGCTCGGGATCTGGGAGCCGGTCCCGGTGCGGTGGGTGTTCAGCCGCGACGACGAGAACCCCAGTGCTCCGGCTTCGGCGGCCTCTTTGGCCAGCCGGCGCATCTTCGCCAGGTCTTCGGCTGTCGCGGATTCGCGGTCCACACCGCGTTGGCCCATCACGTAGACGCGCAGCGGCGAATGCGGCAGGAAGGCCGCGACGTCGATGTCGCGGGGACGTTGGTCGACCGCGTCCAGGAACTGCGGGAAGGTCTCCCAGGTCCACGGCAGGCCGTCGGTCATCACAACGCCGGGAATGTCTTCCACCCCGGCCATCAGATCCACCAGCACGTCGTGGTCATCGGACCGGCACGGGGCGAAGCCCACCCCGCAGTTGCCCATCACCGCCGTCGTCACGCCGTGCCCCGACGAGGGATTGAGCCGATCCGACCAGATGGACTGCCCGTCATAGTGGGTGTGCAAGTCGACGAACCCCGGAGTGAGCAGCAGTCCGGTGGCATCGATCACCCGGCGTGCGTCGCCGGAGACCGCCCCGATCTCGGTGATGACGCCGTCGCGGACCGCGACGTCGCCGACATAGGGTCCGCCGCCCAGGCCATCGATGATCGTGCCGTTGCGGACCACGAGGTCGAGGCTCATCCGGTTAATCTACGACCCCGCGGTACCGCATGCCAGGATGTCTTTCGTGATCGACCACGTGGGCATCAACTGCGCCGACTACGCCACATCCCAGAAGTTCTACGACGCCGTGCTCGAGGTCCTGGGCTACTCGCGGCAACTGGACGTCGGCCCGGCCCTCGGCTACGGCCGCGACGGCAAGCCGACGTTCTGGATCGCCGATGCGGCCGCCGGCGACGCCACGGGGCCCAACCGCGAGGTCCACATCGCGTTCAGCGCCGTCGATCGCGAGCAGGTGCGGGCGTTCTATGACACCGCCGTGCGTCTGGGGGCCGAGGTTCTGCACGCCCCGCGGTTGTGGCCGGAGTATCACCCCGCCTACTACGGCGCCTTCGTTCGCGACCCGGACGGCAACAACGTAGAGGCGGTCTGCCACTGCCCCCAGGGGTAGCGTCGCAGGTATGAGCGACACCGCGACCACCGCACTGCAGCGCCTGCTGGCAGACGCGTTCACGCGGTTGATCGAACACGCCGACGAACTCACCGACGGGCTGACCGACGAGGTGGCCGACTACCGGCCGACCGAGCAGGCCAACAGCATCGCCTGGCTGCTCTGGCACAGCGCGCGGGTGCAGGACATCCAGGTCGCCCAGATCGCGGGCGTGGAGCAGGTATGGACCCGCGACAGCTGGGTGGACCGGTTCGGCCTGGACCTGCCGCGCGGTGACAGTGGTTACGGCCATGGTCCTGCCGAGGTCGCCAAGGTGCGGGCGCCGGCGCAACTGCTGGCGGGCTATTACCGCGGCGTGCACCAGTTGACGCTTAGCTACCTCGACACCCTCACCGTCGAGGAGCTGGACCGGGTGGTCGACGAGCACTGGGATCCGCCGGTGACGGCGGCGGTACGGCTGGTCAGCATCATCGATGACTGCGCGCAGCACCTGGGCCAGGCTGCCTACCTGCGGGGGTTACAAGGCCAAGCGCCCTAGACTTGACACCTGTCGAGGCGGGGTGCGATCCGGGTCACAACGCGGGTTAGCATGGCGTTATGACCGCGATCACTCCCGCCAGCGCCCCGCTCTCCGGCACCGATACGGTGTCCAACCCCGCCACCGGGGAGGCGGCCGGCCAGGTGCGCTGGACCGATCCCGCCGAGGTCGACAAGATCGCCGCCGGGCTGCGCACCGCGCAGCGAGAGTGGGAGCACCGGGGCGCCAAGGGCCGGGCCAAGGCGCTGGCCCGCTTCGCGCTGTGGCTCGGCGACAACCGGGACGAGATCGAGCGCCTGCTGATCGCCGAGACCGGCAAGTCCGCCACCGACGCCGCCCAAGAAGTCCCCCTGCTGATCATGATCCTGTCCTACGTGATCAAGGTGATGGAGAAGGCGGTGGCCCCGGAGGCCCGGCCGGCGTCCACCCCGGTGCTCAAGGTCAAGAAGATCACCATCCACTACCGGCCGCGGCCGGTCGTCGGCGTCATCGCGCCGTGGAACTACCCGGTGGCCAACGCGATGATGGACGCGATCGGCGCGCTGGCGGCCGGGTGCGCCGTGCTGCTCAAGCCGTCCGAGCAGACCCCGCTGACCGCCGAACTGCTACGCAAAGGCTGGCTGGACTCCGGAGCTCCGGCCGTGTTCGCGGTGGTGCAGGGTGCCCGCGAAGTGGCCGAAGCGGTGATCGACAACTCCGACTACGTGCAGTTCACCGGCTCCACCGCCACCGGGCGCAAGGTCGCCGAGCGGGCCGCGCGCCGGCTGGTGCCGGTCAGCCTCGAACTGGGCGGAAAAGACCCGATGATCGTCTGCGAGGACGCCGACATCGACCTGGCTGCGCACGCGGCGGTCTGGGGCGCGATGTTCAACGCCGGCCAGACCTGCGTTTCTGTCGAGCGGGTGTACGTGCTCGAACCGGTCTACGACAAGTTCGTCGCCGCGGTGGTCCGCGACGTCGAGGCGCTGCAGGTGGGTACCGGCGAGGGTAAGCACTTCGGGGCGCTGATCAGCGAGCAGCAACTCGCCATCACCGAGCGGCATGTGAGGGAGGCACTGGCCGCCGGCGCCCGCGCTCTGACCGGCGGTGAGCGCTCTCCCGGACCCGGCAGCTTCTACCCTCCCACCGTGCTGGTCGACGTCGACCATTCGATGGCATGCATGACCGAGGAGACCTTCGGGCCGACGCTGCCGATCATGAAGGTCGCCAGCGTGCAGGAGGCGATCCGGCTGGCCAACGACAGCCCCTACGGGCTGAGCGCCTCGGTGTTCTCCAAAGATGTCGCACGAGCCAAGGACATCGCGCTGCAGTTGGACTGCGGAGCGGTCAACGTCAACGACGTGATCTCCAACCTGATGTGCACGACAGCGCCGATGGGCGGCTGGAAGACCTCGGGTATCGGGGCGCGCTTCGGCGGTGAAGACGGCATCCGCAAGTTCTGCCGGCAGGAGACCGTCGTCGTCCCGCGCACCAACGTCGGCGCGGGTGGTAACTACTACCACAACTCGCTGGCCACGCTGGCTCGGACCAACCGGTTGCTCACCCGGATCGTGTTGGCCCGCCCGCGCCGTACCGCGAAATAGTGCGGCTCTTCTCGGCGGCGCTGTTCTGGTTGCTGACCACCGCCACACTGGCGGTGGCGCTACCGACCGCGTGGGCGCAGTACAACCTCATCGATGCCGACGGTTACGCCCGGCTGGCGGCTCGGGCCGCGGCGGTGCCCGCCCTCCAGGACGCAGTCGCTGCTGAGCTCAGCGCCCAGACGGTGCAGCTGATCCAGGGCAGCGGCTTGCGCATCGACCCCGCAGAGGCCCGGGAGGCGGCTCGCGAATACACCAGGGGACCAGAGTTTGCGGCTCAGTTCGTCCAGGTGAACCGGGACGGGCACGCCTGGTTGCTCAACGTCGGCGAACCCGGGCCCTGGGAGATCGACGTGATGCCGATGCTGCGGAGCGACGCCTTCGCCCAACTGCTGGCCGTCTACCCCATCACGCTGCCGGCCTCGTTGACGGTGCCGCTGACATCGACCTCTACTGAGGTGATGCGCCCGGCCGGGCTGCACCGGCTCGCGGTGTGGGGCCCGTTGCTCACCGTGGTGCTGGGTGCCATGGCCGGGTTGTGCGGGTTCCTGACGGTGGCCGCGGCACGCCACCGCGGCAGGGCGCTGGCGAGTTTGGGCGTCTCGGCGCTGCTGGTGGGAGCCGGCGTCTGGTCGGCCGTCGAAGTGGCGCGGCGCTACCTCGATCAAGTGCTGCGCCAAGCAACCGGCGATATCCGCCGGATCGTCGGGGCAATCGCCGATGTGGCGGAAACAAGTCTACATCAGTGGCTCACTGTATCCTTGGCTGCTGGGGCGGTATTGGTGCTGGTAGGAGTGGGTGCGGCGATGCTGGGTGGGCTGCGTAAGTCCTAATGTCGCCCGAACGGTGGATACCGAACGGCCATTGACTTTTGCGATGATCTCGGTCGAAGAGTTCCCTATCCCCGAGAGGCGGGCGCGCCGCAATGAGTGACCACGACGTGCCGTCGGTCGGACCGAACGCCGACGTGCCCGGACCACTCTCGCCGCCTCCGCCGGTCCGTTTCGACTTTCAGCCCTATCACGTGCTGCGCGTTCTGGCCGTCGCCTGGGCGGTGGCCGGCCTGGTCACCTGGCCGGGTATCGGCTGCTGGGTCAGCGCCGCGATCTCGGCGTGGGCGGACTGGTACACCCGCAGACACCGCATCGGCTGGCCGAGCGATGTGGAGGACTTCCTGGTGGAGCGGGGGTGGGCGCTGCGCCGGCCCCCGCACCGTCCTGCCGACCATCGGCCCCCGATCCCGTTTCGCCCCATGACGGTTCCCGAGCTGTATGCCGCCGCCGTCAAGATCTTGCTGCGCAACTGGCCGACCCTGGTCGGCGTCCCGGCCGTCATATGCACCGGTTTCGGGGCGATCTTCGTGATGATCATGCACAGCCTGGAGGCGCCCACACCCGCACATGTGGCGCAGTTGCTCTTCAGCGCCCACGACAGCCTGCTCAGCACGTTGGCGCTGACACTGGCGGTGTTGGTGGTGCTCTACGCCCTGGTGCTGCCGGCCGATGCGTTGCTGATCCTGCTGGGGGTGCAGGCCACCGACAAAGTGATCGGCGGCAAGCATGTTCGATTCGAGGAGATGTTCTGCCGTGCCACCGAACGGGTGCGCGCGGTGCGTCGACTGACCTTCGCCTACTACATGATCGGGGTGGCAGCGTTGCTCCTGCATGTGGTGGCGCGTTACAGCGGTTTCTATGCCGCCACCATTCCCCTTCTCGTGGTCGCCACCGTCACCGCATTTGTGCTGGGACGGCTGCTGAGCATGTCGCCCATCGTGATGATCCTGGAAAACCGCGGAGTCGCCGAGTCTTTCGGGCGTTCGATCCAGCTCTGCAAGCCCGCGGTGGGACGGGTCACCGGTATCTACGTGCTGTGGATGGCCGGCATGGTGGCCGTGGCCCTGTTGTCCTCGGCGCTGACCTGGGTGACCGTGGTGATCACCTACCCGGTGTTGATCGGCCTGGTCCGGTGCCTGCAGATGCTGGTCTACACCGACCTGCGGATGCGGCAGGAGAACTACGGGCCCGAGTTGTTTGCCGAGTGGATGCGCAACATGGGCCGGGAGGGGCTGGCCAGCGGCTAGCTTGTGGCGGGGCCGCCCAGCATCCGCCACAGGAACGAAAAGCTCAACGCCGACTTGAACGCTGCCTGGGCGTTGTCGGCCGCGCCGCCGTGACCGCCCTCGATGTTCTCGTAATACCAAACCCGGTGCCCGGCCGCCTGAAGCGCCGCGGTCATCTTGCGGGCATGTCCGGGATGCACCCGGTCGTCACGGGTCGAGGTGGTGATCAGCACCGGCGGATAGCCGGTGTCGGCCGAAATGTTCTGGTACGGCGAGTACTTGCTGATGAACTCCCACTCAGCCGGGTCATCGGGGTCGCCGTACTCAGCAACCCAGGACGCACCGGCCAGCAGCAGGTGGTAGCGGCGCATGTCCAGCAGCGGTACCTGGCAGACCAACGCCCCGAACAGCTGCGGGTAGCTGGTCAGCATGATGCCCATCAGCAGGCCGCCGTTGCTGCCGCCCACCGCGCCGAGCTGGGCGACGGTGGTGATGCCACGGTCCACCAGGTCGGTTGCCACCGCGGCGAAATCCTCGGCCACCAGGTGCCGGCCCGCACGCATCGCCTGGGTGTGCCAGTGCGGGCCGTACTCGCCGCCGCCGCGGATATTGGCCAGCACGTAGGTGCCACCGCGGGCCAGCCACAGCCGGCCCAGCACGGCGTCGTAACCGGGGGTGCGTGCCACCTCGAATCCGCCGTAGCCGCCCAGCAGCGTCGCGCCGGTCGCATCGGCGGGGCGAACCACGAAGTAGGGGATTGCGGTCCCGTCTTTCGAGGTGGCGAAGTGCTGGTGCACAGTCAGCCCGTCGGTGTCGAAAAGCGCCGGAGCGGATTTGATCTCCGTCAGGTCGCCATCGGCGGGGCCGTGCAGCAGCCGGGACGGCCTGTCGAATCCGCTTGAGTCCAAGAAGATCTCATCGCCGGTGTCGTCGGCGGCCACGATCACGGTGTTGGTGTTGGGCGGCACCGCATCGATGGATCGCCGTTGCCAGTCCACCGGCGAGACCACTTCCACCCGGCTTGCCACGTCGTGCAGGGTCACCAGCACGAGATGGTCGCGGGTCCACGCGTAGTGATGCAGGGCGGTATGGGCGTCCGGTTCGAAGACGACGCGGCACTGCGCGGTGCCGGCCAGGAACTCCTCGTAGTCGGCGGCCAGCAGTGAACCGGCCCGATACGACGCGGTGCCGGTGTCCCAGTCGGTACGCAGCTCGATCAGGATCCACTGCCGGTGCACCGACACCGAGGCGTCGGTGGGGGCGTCGATGCGGATCAACTCGCCGTCACGCAGCTCGTAGACCTGATCGTTGTAGAAGTCGATCGCCCGCGACACCATGGTGCGCTCGAAGCCCGGGGTACGGTCTGCGCCCGCGGCCACCAGCACATCGGTGACCGAACCGGTGAACACCGTCTCCGCCTGGGTCAGGTCCTGACCGCGACGCCACCGCTTCACCATCCGGGGATAGCCGGACTCGGTCAGGGAGTCGGCGCCGAAATCGGTACCCACCAGGACGGTGTCGTCGTCCTCCCAGCTGATCCGGGTCTTCGCCTCTGCAAGCTCGAAGCCCTGACGATCCGGCCCGACGAATTCTCGTGTCGTCATATCGAATTCGCGCACCACCACGGCGTCGGACCCGCCCCGGGACAGCGATACCAGGGCCCGGTTGTGATCGGGTTCGATCACGTTGGCGCCGCCCCACACCCAGTTCTCGTCGTCGGCGCGGGCCAACTCGTCGAGGTCGATGACCACTTCCCAGTCAGGGTGGTCGGTGCGGTAACTGTCCAGGCTGGTGCGCCGCCACAGACCCCGGGGGTTGGCGGCGTCACGCCAGAAGTTGTAGAGGTAGGCACCGCGGCGCCGCACATACGGGATGCGGGCGTCGGTGTCGAGCACCTCGCGCGCGGCGGCGAGCATCGCCTCGAAATCGTCGCCGGCGAACTCGTCGACAGTCGGGGTGTTGTGGGCGCGCACCCACTCCAGGGACCGTTCGCCGGTGACGTCCTCCAGCCACAGGTAGGGGTCGTCGCAGTCGTGGGCGGGCATAGAACTCATTGTGACGGTGCCGGTAATGTGAGGTGAGTAACACCCACGCCTAAGGAGCAGCGCTGATGACCGTTTTCGCACGTCCGGGCACCGCAGGAGCGGTGATGAGCTATGAGTCCCGGTACGGGAACTTCATCGGCGGGCAGTGGGTGGCGCCGGTGGGCGGTGAGTACTTCGAGAACACCACGCCGGTCACCGGTCAGCCGTTCTGCGAGGTGCCGCGCTCCACGGCGGCCGATATCGACTTGGCCCTGGACGCCGCGCACGCCGCCGCGCCGGCCTGGGGCAAGGCGTCCCCGGCCGACCGGGCCGCGATCCTGACCAAGATCGCCGATCGGATCGATCAGCACCGCGAACAGCTGGCGGTCGCCGAGGTGTGGGACAACGGCAAGCCGGTCCGGGAGACCCTGGCCGCCGACATTCCACTGGCCGCGGACCACTTCCGCTACTTCGCCGCGGCCATCCGCACCCAGGAGGGTGCGCTCAGCCAGCTCGACGACGACACCGTTGCCTACCATTTCCGCGAGCCGCTGGGCGTGGTCGGCCAGATCATCCCGTGGAACTTCCCGCTGCTGATGGCCGCCTGGAAGCTGGCGCCCGCGCTGGCCGCCGGGAACGCGGTGGTGCTCAAGCCGGCCGAGCAGACTCCCGCGTCCATCCTGTTTTTGATGAGCCTGATCGGCGACCTGCTGCCGGCCGGAGTCGTCAACGTGGTCAACGGATTCGGTGTCGAGGCGGGTAAGCCCCTGGCGTCGAGCAACCGGATCGCCAAGATCGGCTTCACCGGCGAGACCACCACGGGGCGGCTGATCATGCAGTACGCCAGCCAGAACATCATCCCGGTGACTCTGGAACTGGGCGGCAAGAGCCCCAACATCTTCTTCTCCGATGTGCTCGCCGCCAACGACGACTTCCAGGACAAGGCGCTGGAAGGCTTCGCCGGTTTCGCCCTCAACCAGGGCGAGGTGTGCACCTGCCCGTCGCGGTCCCTGGTCCAGGCGCCCATCTACGACGAGTTCCTGGAACTGGCCGCGATCCGCACCAAGGCGATCCGTCAGGGCGATCCGCTCGACATCTCCACGATGATCGGGGCACAGGCCTCCAACGACCAGCTGGAGAAGATCCTGTCCTACATCGCCATCGGTAAGGAGGAGGGCGCCACCACCGTCACCGGTGGCGAACGCGCGGAGCTGGGCGGCGACCTGTCGGGTGGCTACTACGTGCAGCCGACGATCTTCGCCGGCCACAACAAGATGCGCATCTTCCAGGAGGAGATCTTCGGTCCGGTGGTCTCGGTGACCTCGTTCAGCGACTACGACGATGCGATCGCGATCGCCAACGACACCATCTACGGCCTGGCGGCCGGGGTATGGAGCCGCGACGGCAACACCGCCTACCGGGCGGGCCGCGACATCCAGGCGGGACGAGTGTGGATCAACTGCTACCACGCCTACCCGGCGCACGCGGCGTTCGGCGGTTACAAGCAGTCCGGCATCGGCCGGGAGAACCACAAGATGGTGCTCGACCACTACCAGCAGACCAAGAACCTGTTGGTGTCCTACTCCCAGACGGCGAACGGCTTGTTCTGATGGCCGCCCCGGACCGGGTGCTGGTCACCGACGCCGCCGCGGAACTTCTGGCGCGGCTGGTGGCCCGCCACGGCCCGGTGATATTCCACCAGTCCGGTGGCTGCTGTGACGGGTCGGCGCCGATGTGCTACCCCGACGGCGACTTCATCATCGGCGACCACGACGTGTTGCTCGGTGTGCTCGATGCAGCGGGCGCCGAGGTCCCGGTCTGGATCTCCGGTCCGCAGTTCGCGGCCTGGAAACACACCCAGCTGACCATCGACGTGGTGCCCGGTCGGGGGGCGGGCTTCAGCTTGGAGGCACCCGAAGGGATGCGGTTTCTGACCCGCAGCCGGGCCTTCACCGAGGCCGAGAACGCGGCGCTGGAATCGCTGCCGGTGATAACCGGGTCGCTACCGGGCTGACCGGCGTAATCGCCGTAAAATCTGGTGGTGTGATTCCGCTCCCGCGCCCCTGGTTGCTCAGCAGCGCCATGCTGGTCGGGGCGGCGCTCGGCATCCTGGCCGGTATCGGTGTGACCCTGCTGATCAGCGCGCCGCTGCGCCCGGACGTCGCGATCACCCTGGTTCTCGGTGCGCCCAGTGTCGCGGGGCTGGTGCTGGTGTTCGTCTCCTCGCGTCGGTGGGTAACCGCACTGGGTGCGTTTCTTCTCGCGCTGGGTGTCGGATGGTTCGGCGCGCTGGCCGCGATCCAGGTGGTCTCCGGTGTCTGAGGCCACCGACACCGGGTCGCTGCCGATGACCGAGCCCCATATGGCTCCGATTTTCGACACCGGGCCGCACCCGGTGCCGCTGCCGTCCGAGGAGGTGGGCGAGCCGCCTGCCGACGATGTGCCGCCGGCGCGGGTCCCCGATGCGCAATCCCGGCTGTCGCCGGCCAGAATGCCGGCCAAACCCGCCAAGCCGCCTAAGCCGGTGTTCGTCGCGGGCCAGTATCAATTCCTCAAGTGGTGGCAGCTGGCCTTGGCGCTGGCCGCGGTGTGGATTCCGGCGGCAGGCATCGGACTGGGGCTGTTCGCCTGGTGGTATTCCCTGGCCGACAAGACGCCGGCCGTCTTCGTCGTGGTGGCCTACGCGGTGGTGTGTACGGTCGCCGGGTTGATCGTGGCGATGGTGGGGGAGCGGCCGATGGTCTCGGCGGTCGCGATCGCGCTGCTGTCGGCGGTGTTCGCCTCGGCGGTGGCCGCCGCGCCGCTTTATGGGCATTACTACTGCCAGCATGTGAGCCGCTGCGTCGCCGGCGTTCTGCCGTACTGAGTGCGCACACCGCCCGGCGGGGCCGGCGGCTCGGGCGCCGACCGTCGGCCCACCGGTTAGGGTGGGCTGGTGACCCACTTTGACGTCGTCGTTCTCGGAGCCGGCCCGGGCGGATATGTCGCGGCAATCCGCGCCGCCCAATTGGGCTTGAACACTGCCATCGTCGAGCCGAAGTACTGGGGCGGGGTCTGCCTCAACGTCGGCTGCATTCCCTCGAAAGCGCTGCTGCGCAACGCGGAGCTGGCACACATCTTCACCAAGGAAGCCAAGACCTTCGGCATCTCCGGAGAGGCCACCTTCGACTACGGCGCCGCCTTCGACCGCAGCCGCAAGGTCGCCGAGGGCCGGGTCGCCGGGGTGCACTTCCTGATGAAGAAGAACAAGATCACCGAGATCCACGGCTACGGGACTTTCACCGACCCGCACACGTTGTCGGTGGCGCTCAACGACGGTGGCACCCAGACGGTTACGTTCGACAACGCGATCATCGCCACCGGGTCGAGCACCCGGTTGGTGCCGGGTACCTCGTTGTCGGACAACGTCGTCACCTACGAGCAGCTGATCTTGAGCCGGGAGCTGCCGAAGTCGATCATCATCGCCGGTGCCGGGGCCATCGGCATGGAGTTCTCCTACGTCTTGGCCAACTACGGAGTGGACGTCACCGTGGTCGAGTTTCTGCCGCGGGCGCTGCCCAACGAGGACGCCGACGTGTCCAAGGAGATCGAGAAGCAGTTCAAGAAGCTGGGTGTCAAGGTCCGCACCGGGACCAAGGTGGAAAGCATCACCGACGATGGATCGACGGTGTCGGTCGTGGTGAGCAAGGACGGTCAGACCGAAACGCTGCAGGCCGACAAGGTGTTGCAGGCCATCGGCTTTGCGCCCAATGTCGACGGCTACGGGCTGGAGGCGGCCGGGGTCGCGCTGACCGAGCGCCGCGCCATCGGGGTCGGGGAGTACATGCAGACCTCGGTGCCGCACATCTACGCCATCGGCGATGTCACCGGGTTGCTGCAGCTGGCGCATGTCGCCGAGGCGCAGGGTGTGGTGGCCGCCGAGACCATCGGCGGGGCCGAGACCATGTCGCTGGGCGACTACCGGATGATGCCGCGGGCCACCTTCTGCCAGCCGCAGGTGGCCAGCTTCGGTCTCACCGAGGAGCAGGCCAGGGCCGAGGGCTATGACGTCAAGGTGGTGAAGTTTCCGTTCACCGCCAACGGCAAGGCGCACGGCGTGGGCGACCCGAGCGGGTTCGTCAAGCTGATCGCCGACGCACGCTACGGCGAGCTGATCGGCGGCCACCTGGTCGGCCACGATGTGTCCGAACTGCTGCCCGAGCTCACCTTGGCGCAGAAGTGGGATCTGACGGCCAACGAACTGGCCCGCAACGTGCACACCCACCCGACGATGTCCGAGGCGCTGCAGGAGTGCTTCCACGGCCTGACCGGTCATATGATCAACTTCTAAACAGCCCGGCGCTAGGAAATCAGCGCGAACACCGCCAACCCGGTGGCCATGCCGGCCGCGTTCGCGCAGGCATTGACCATGTCATTGCCCACCCAGCGCCAGCCGGTGGACGCTTGTGCCGGGGCACCGCAGTGCAGTGCGTCCTCCACCGTGGCCCCGCACGTCGCGCAGACGAAGCGGGCCTGCACGGTGGCCCCGATCAGCGTGTCGACCAGCGAGCCGACGACTCCGGCCGCCAGGCCCACCGGCACCATCGCGACACCGCCGTACACCGCGCCGAACAGGCCGACGGCCAGCGCGCCCAGCACGGTGGCAGCTGTGCCCAGCGGGGACACCGCCCCCGAGGTGCCCTTGGGCACCCGGCCCCGGGTTCGCAGCGACAGCGGCTCGCGGGAGGAGAAGCGCCCGATCTCCGAGGCCCAGGAGTCGGCGATACCGGCCGCGATCCCGCCGATCGACACGGCGTACCAGTACGTGCCGCCGGTGAACGCATAACCGATCACCGGGACCAGCACCGGCAGGCCGGCGTTCACCACCACCTGGCTCAGGGTGCGCATGCCCCCGGTCCGGGACGGGCGGCGATAGGCGGTAAGCAGGCTGGTGAGGGAGAAGAACAAGGCGGCCGGGATGATCCACGCCCACCCGCCGAGGCCGACCGCCACCGCGGCGATCAGGCCGCCGCACAGCGCGCCCGGCAGGTCCAGCCAGCGCATCCGGAGCATGAACGGCACGATGGCGCAGCCGAATACGACCGCCGCCATCCAGCGCAGCGCGTCGTCGGTGGACAGCTCGCGCGCCACGTGCAGCAGCAACGCCACCCATGGCGTGATCAGCAGGTTGTCGGCGGCCGGCACGACCAGCAGCTCGACGGCGGCCGTCGTCATCGCGACGAACAGGGCAACCGAGACCGCCAGGAACATGTTCAGTTCAAGGCCGGCCCGGCAGAACGTCCACGTCACGGCGAAGGCGATGGCCACGAACGCCACCGAACCCTCGAGGGAGCGAACCCCGCCGCCGGCCGCGACGTGGTGGCGCCCATAGCGATCCCCGATCAGCGCCGCGCCGGCGTCGGCAAGTCCGAGCACCAGGACACCACCTGCGATGGCGACCCGGTCCGGCCAGAAGGCCAGCACCGCCAGCAACGCCCCGGCGGCAAATCCCACCAGTCCGTAGTCGCGGGACCGGGTCCCGTCGAAGACCCCCGGCACCGGGACCAGTCCGCGCTCCACGATGACCGCCAGGGCCACCGTGGCGACCGCCAGCACGCCGGCCACCACTGCCCCATGCGACAGCTGGAATGCGGCCAGGGCCGCGAACAGTCCGCACAGCGCATGGGGGATTTTGCGGGTGGCCAGGGGGCTTGCCCCCCGCCGCGCCAGTGCTCGCCCGACGACGATCAGCACAGCCGCGATGAACAGGACCCCGCCCCCGGCGACGGCCAGGTCGTGGCTCACGGTGGCCGTCACGCAGGGCTACTCATCGAAGTCCAGCGGCACCCGCAGCGCGCTCAGGGTGGCGGCCAGTGCGTCGTATTGGCTGGTGAGCATGACGAATTCGATCAGCCGGGGCCGGTCCAGATGCGTTGCCAGCAGCGCCCAGGTGGCATCGGAGAGGGTGCGGGTCTCGATCAGTTCGTCGACCCCGGTCAGCAATGTGCGCTGGCGGTCGGTGAGCCCGGGCGCATCCGGCCCCTGAAAGATCCGTTCCTGGGTGGCGTCGTCGAGGCCGACCGCCCGGGCCATCCGGCGGTGGTGCTGCAGTTCGTACTGGCTGTCGCGCAGGTGGCCGACCCGCAGAATCACCAACTCGGTGTCGCGGGCCGAGAACTTCCCGCCCCGCATGAGCATCCCGCCGAACGGCAGCCAGGACCACATCAGCCGCCGGTGCTGTCCGAGCGTGGTGAACAGGTGCGCTCGGGGCACGCGCTGGCGGGCCGCGATGACTTTGCAGACCAGCCAGTTCGTGACGCCGAGGTCACGCAGGCCGGGGGATTCGGGGATGCGAGCAATCACCGCTGTTGCTTTACCAGATACGGCGAGACAGTGCTGCGATGTTCGTTGAGATCCAGGTCACGCCCGAGCGCGGGGAAGGCCCGCTGAGGGCAGTTGTCGTGGTCGCAGACCCGGCAGCCCACCCCGATCGGAGTGGCCGGGACGTCGTGGCCGGCCGCCAGATCCAGCCCTTCGGAGTAGACCAGTCGGTGGGCGTGGCGCAGTTCGCAGCCCAGCCCGATCGCGAAGGTCTTGTCCGGCTGGCCCCACCGGGAGGCCCGGCGCTCGACGGTGCGGGCGACCCACATGTACTTGCGTCCGTCGGGCATCTCGGCGATCTGAACCAGGATCTTTCCCGGATTGCCGAAGGTCTCGTAGACGTTCCACAGCGGGCAGGTCCCGCCGCTGGAGGAGAAATGGAAACCGGTGGCCGACTGTCGTTTCGACATGTTTCCGGCTCGATCGACCCGGACGAAGGAGAACGGCACGCCCCGCATGGACGGCCGCTGCAGGGTGGACAGCCGGTGTGCGATGGTCTCGTAGCTGACCCGGTAGAAGGCCGACAACCGCTCGATGTCATAGCGGAACGTCTCGGCGCGATCGTGGAACTGCCCGTAGGGCAACACGATCGCCGCGGCGAAGTAGTTGGCCAGCCCCAGCCGGGCCAGCGTCCGGGAGTCCTTGGAGGTGAACTTGCCCTCATCGACCATGGCCGCGATCTGCTCGTCGAACTCCAGGTAGGCCAATTCGGCTGCCATCTTGAACACCCGCTGCCCCCAGGACAGATGGTTGGAGATGTCCAGGGTTCGGGTCGCCGCGTTGTACCGGTGCAGCACCGTCTCGCCGAGGTCGATCCGCCGGTTGATGCGCACCCCGTGCACCTCGGTCAGGCGGTTGGCCAGCTCCACGGCCAACTCGCCCTGGTGCCGGCGCATTCGGGTGGCCAATTCTTCGGCCGCGGTGTCGAGTTCGTGCAGGTAGTTCTGGCGCTGGTAGAAGTAGTCGCGGACCTCTTCGTGCGGCATGGTGATCGCCCCGGTGCCGCTGCCGTCGGAGAAACGCTCCTCGGTGGCCGCGGCGAGTTGGGCCGTGGTGATGCGGTAGCGGCGGTGCAGGTTGACCATCGCGCGGGCCACCTTCGGGTGGGCGCTGACCACCTCGGCCACCTCGGCCAGGTCGACGTCGACGTCAAGGTCGCGGTCCATGGCGACCTCGCGCAGCTCGGCCACCAGCCGGGTGTCGTCCTGGGACGCGAAGAAGCTGGCGTCCACGCCGAAGACCTCGGCGATGCGCAGCAGCACCGCGACCGTCAGCGGCCGCACGTCATGCTCGATCTGGTTGAGGTAACTCGGCGAGATCTCCAGCATCTGCGCCAGTGCGGCCTGGCTGAAACCGCGCTCGCTGCGTAGCTGGCGCACCCGGGAGCCGACGTAGGTCTTGGCCATCCCACCGACCCTACCTGCTGCGAAGCCGTCATTCGCATTGTTGGCATGGCATGATCCGCTCAGGGAAAGACGACGGGGAGTCTCGATGCAGCACACACAGCGGCCGACCGGCCTGGCCAAGGAATTGATGCCGGTGCCGGACCCACATCCCGACGTGTTCGACCGGCAGTGGCCGCTGCGGGTCGCCGACATCGACCGCACGGGGCGGCTGCGGATGGACGCCGCCGCCCGCCATATCCAGGACATCGGCCAGGACCAGTTGCGTGAGGGCGGATATCAGGAGACGCACCCGTTGTGGATCGTCCGGCGCACCATGATGGATCTGATCGCGCCCATCGAGTTCCAGGACATGCTGCGGTTGCGGCGCTGGTGCTCGGGCACGTCCAACCGGTGGTGTGAGATGCGGGTCCGCGTCGACGGCCGCAAGGGCGGGCTGATCGAGTCCGAGGCGTTCTGGATCAACATCAACCGCGAGACCCAGGGGCCCGCGCGGATCTCCGAAGACTTCCTGGCGGGACTGAAACGCACCACCAGCGTCGACCGGCTTCGCTGGAAGGCATATCTGACGGCCGGCAATCGTGAGGACGCGGCCGAGATTCATGAGTACCCCATCCGGTTCACCGACATCGACCTGTTCGACCACATGAACAACTCCGTGTACTGGAGCGTGGTCGAGGATTACCTGTCGAGTTATCCGGAACTGCTCGGCGCCCCGCTGCGGGTCACGCTCGAACACGAGGCGCCCGTCGCGCTGGGCGACAAATTGGAGATCGTCTCGCATGTTCATCCCGCCGGCTCGACCGACAAGTTCGGTCCCGAGCTGACCGACCGCACTGTTAGAACGCTCACATACGTGGTGGGCGACGAAGTCAAGGCGCTCGCAGCGATCTTTCCGCTGTAACGCGTTCTAGTCAGTACGCGCGTACTGCTAAAAGTGGCGCTGACCTGTGCGGATAAGTTACCGGCCGGTAGCTTTCCGGCTCATTTCACGACCAGCTTTCTGCCCAGTTCTTCGCAAACTTTGCAAATTGACGTGGTTGCATGGCGGAAGTTGGCAATGAAACCGCTGGACCTGGGCAGATGTGCTGTGTCATGGTCGCCTCATCACACCAGTGGAAACGTCGGGGTGTTAGCAAAGCCGGGAAGCGATTCGCGGCACTGCGCTAGGGCACGTCCGCCCCGACGATCGAGACCGCAAAGGAGCGCATCCGATGTCGACCGTTGGCACGCCCAAGAGCCCCGAGCAGATCCAGCACGACTGGGACAACAACCCGCGCTGGAAGGGCGTCACCCGCACCTACACCGCCCAGGACGTCGTCGCGTTGCAGGGCCACGTCGTCGAGGAGCACACCCTGGCCCGTCGCGGCGCCGAGGTGCTCTGGGAGCAGCTGCACGACCTGGACTACATCAACGCCCTGGGCGCGCTGACCGGCAACATGGCCGTCCAGCAGGTCCGGGCCGGCCTCAAGGCCATCTACCTGTCCGGCTGGCAGGTCGCCGGCGACGCGAACCTGTCCGGACACACCTACCCCGACCAGAGCCTCTACCCGGCCAACTCGGTCCCGCAGGTCGTGCGCCGGATCAACAACGCGCTGCTGCGCGCTGACGAGATCGCCAAGGTGGAGGGCGACACCTCGGTGGACAACTGGCTGGCCCCGATCGTGGCCGACGGCGAAGCCGGCTTCGGTGGTGCGCTCAACGTCTACGAGCTGCAGAAGGCGATGATCGCCGCCGGTGTGGCGGGTTCGCACTGGGAAGACCAGCTGGCCTCGGAGAAGAAGTGCGGCCACCTGGGCGGCAAGGTGCTGATCCCCACCCAGCAGCACATCCGCACCCTGACCTCGGCGCGCCTGGCCGCCGACGTCGCCGACGTGCCGACCGTGGTGATCGCTCGCACCGACGCCGAGGCCGCCACCCTGATCACCTCCGACGTCGACGAGCGCGACCGGCCGTTCATCACCGGTGAGCGGACCGCGGAGGGCTTCTACTACACCAAGAACGGCCTTGAGCCGTGCATCGCCCGGGCCAAGGCCTACGCCCCCTACGCCGACCTGATCTGGATGGAGACCGGCACCCCGGACCTGGAGCTGGCCCGCAAGTTCGCCGAGGGCGTCAAGGCCGAGTTCCCCGACCAGATGCTGGCCTACAACTGCTCGCCGTCGTTCAACTGGAAGCAGCACCTGGACGACGCGACCATCGCCAAGTTCCAGAACGAGCTGGGCGCCATGGGCTTCAAGTTCCAGTTCATCACCCTGGCCGGCTTCCACGCGCTGAACTACTCGATGTTCGATCTGGCCCACGGCTACGCCCGCAACCAGATGAGCGCCTACGTCGAGCTGCAGGAGCGCGAGTTCGCCGCCGAGTCGCGGGGCTACACCGCCACCAAGCACCAGCGCGAGGTCGGTGCCGGTTACTTCGACCGGATCGCCACCACGGTGGACCCGACGTCGTCGACCACCGCGCTGGCCGGCTCGACCGAAGAGGGCCAGTTCCACTAGGCGTCAATGGCGGCCTAGTGGCGCCAGCAGGCGAGATTCGCGCCGAGCGTGAACGTAGGGCGGCTTTCTTGTCGGATTTCCGCCCTACGTTCACACTCGGCGGTCAGCACCCCGGGGAGTTGACAGCGCAGGCCCCGTCCAGCCATGTTGGGCGGGGCTTGTTGCTGCCGACAAGACAAAACTTGCCGTGAGGCCGAAAGGAACACAGTGTCGATCCAACGAGTAGGTGTCATCGGAGCCGGTCAGATGGGCGCCGGAATCGCCGAGGTGTCGGCGCGCGCCGGCGTCGAGGTGAAGGTTTTCGAGACCACCGACGCACTGGTGACCGCCGGGCGTAACCGGATCGTCAAGTCGCTGGAGCGCGGCGTGAGCGCCGGCAAGATCACCGAGCGCGAGCGCGACGACGCCGTCGGCAACCTGTCCTTCACCACCGATCTCGGGGACTTCGCCGATCGGCAGCTGGTGATCGAGGCCGTCATCGAAGACGACACCGTCAAGTCGAAGATCTTCGCCGAGCTGGACAAGGTGATCACCGACCCCGACGCCGTGCTCGCCTCGAACACCTCGTCCATTCCGATCATGAAGATTGCCGCCGCCACCGCCAACCCGCAGCGCGTGCTGGGCCTGCACTTCTTCAACCCGGTTCCGGTGCTGCCGCTGGTCGAGCTGGTCAGCACGCTGGTCACCGACCCGGCCACCGCCGACCGCACCGAGGAGTTCGCCAGCGCGGTGCTGGGCAAGCAGGTGGTGCGCTGCTCGGACCGGTCCGGTTTCGTGGTGAACGCCCTGCTGGTGCCCTACCTGTTGTCGGCGGTGCGCATGCTGGAGTCCGGCTTCGCCACCGTCGAGGACATCGACAAGGCGATTGTCGCCGGACTGTCGCACCCGATGGGCCCGCTGCGGCTGTCCGACCTGGTCGGCCTGGACACCCTGAAGCTGATCGCCGACAAGATGTACGAGGAATTCAAGGAGCCGCTCTACGCCGCGCCGCCGCTGCTGCTGCGCATGGTCGAGGCCGGCCAGCTCGGCAAGAAATCCGGCCGGGGCTTCTACAGCTACTGAGCTGGCGTGGTGGATACCACTTCCAGGGCGATCCGGGCCAGCTCATCATTGACAGCCTCTTTTTCGTCGTCGTTCATCACGCTGAACAGTGAGCGGGGGTTGGTTTTTGACCACCGGCTCTCGTTGAGCGGCTTGTAATTGTGAGTTGAATTGAGGGTGATCACGCCGACGTCGATTGCTGTAATCGCCCCGGCTTGTCTTGCGTCAGCTAGGACACCGGGAGTCGCTTCCTCCTCGTAGTAGCTGAATGGTACGGCGCGAACGGAATGCCAGAGCAGCCAATCACCGGTGCTGGGTATATTATCTGTTTTCGGGCTGCCGTAGTATGCAGCTCGGCCGCTTGTGAATCGTGATTTGCCTTCGATTTCAGCGACTCGGTCGAACGACCATGGTTCGGAGTGCTGGTAGACGGACGTTCCGACGCACACGAGGTGGTAGGGCGCAGCTGGGTGTTTGCCATCCTTTCTCGCCCGCAGCCAGAGGAAGACCCCGAAATTCTCGTTTTCAAAGTATCTGGTTCCAGATTCGTAATCGGTGCGGAGATCGGTGTCGTTCGAATACCTCAGTCGATCATGCACCTTTTTGAGAATGTGGTTGAACGAGCCGTCGTGGTCCGATTTCAGCAGGTTCGACAGTCGAGCGCTGAGCTGTCGGGCGCGGCGACCGTCCGGGATGTCTTCGTTGGCGCCGCAGCCGATATTGGTGTAGCAGGAATCCAGGCAGCGCTTCAGGCGGTGACCGTACCTAGATGACGTAGTCGGGTTATTGTCGGCCATATAGCGACTGGTGTTCAATAGAGCCACCGATGCTTCGGCTATCGCCTGAATCTGTTGGCCATACGACTTGAGAAAAATAGTCCGCAGTTGGAGCTCATCCGAGAGATATTGCGCTTTCTTCACCGAGTAAGCCCGCGACCTGTTGACGTCACTAGCTTTTGGGTCGGGGGCAGCGACCGAGAGCAGAAACGACTCCTTTAGGCCTGTGCCGGGTGATGGTTCATTGCAGACTTCCCACAATGGGGATACCAGATTCGGGTCTGTAAGGCTGGCGCCAACGAACACCACATGAGATGACTTCAGTCGGCGCTTGATCAGGTCTCGCACCGCCGGCCCATACTTGAGAAAATCGGTTTCGGTGAGCACGATATTGCCCACCGGCTCATTGCCGGGCTCCAGAATGCCGTGCAGGTGAAGAACCGTCGACCCAGGAAGCCAATTCCCCGGAATTCCAGTCTCCTGGTAAGAGTCGTAGTCGACGTCACTCACTTTGGGGGCGATGAACGGCACTGAATCGATTGGTTCACTGCAGTCGAGTCTGTAAGCGTCCATCGCATCTTCGAGCAAAGTGTCGAAGTTGGTCGTCGCGATGTAGACGCGCCCGCCTAACCAAGTCGTCAGGCGGGCGATCACATCAGCCAGCCGACCGAATGCGGGCTCGCTGTTAGCCGACCCGTCCGAGCGCCGGTAGAGCGCGTTGCGGATGATCTCGTTCCGAGTGTCGTTCGAGCCTTCGCGCGCCAGTTGCAGCGAAGACTCCGCTTTGCGCAGAAGCTCGGCATGGTCTTCTTTGGATGCGTCGCGCCAACGCACGCTGGGGATCAGCTCAGTGATGTTTTCCACCAGCCGAGCCCAAGTTGGCAAGTTAGCGTCCAGCGATACCCCGGCCCCCACAATAAACGTGAAGTCCTTGTCCGGGGTGATGAGGTAGTTGAATAACGTCTTGAGATTGGGCTGTCGCTCGAATGAGATCGCAGGACCCTCGAAGAAATGGTCGGGAAAGGCCTTGTCTTTCATGCTCATCGGCTCTGATCTCCGCCCGAACCTGAGATGAAACCAGCGATCACGAGGTCACATGCCCGGCTTCCTTTGAAGCATTACCGTTGTGCTGCGACCCTGCTCCGCTCGGCCAGAACGGCATGGATTACCTGACCCATCTCCTTCGGGTTACCCGGAATGGGCGCCCTGCCTGCAAACACGTCTGAGTCGTCGGTGATGTCGACATCGGCGGAGGTGGCGCCATCTGGTGTATGAACGATCATTCGCACCTACCAGGTCGGAATGTGAGGTCCAGTCACGTTCGGGGACCAGCACAGCGTACTACCTATCGGCCCGTTGGTAAGCGTGACCCCCGCATTGCTCTCCAGGATAACGCTTGCTGCGTTGGATTGCGCGCCTGGGAGGTCCTGCTATCTCATTCGGACCGCCACGGCAGCATGGGTGACGGATGTGGACCGGCGTTGAACTTCTCCAGCGATCCGCCCACCTCGACGATTCCGCACAGGGCGTTCCAGCTCAGCATCGTCAGGTAGTCGATCAGGTCATCGGCGCTCATCCGCGGGTCCAGCAGCCACGAGTGGGTGGCCAGCTGCACGCCGCCGACGATCATGTAGGCCCAGGGCTCGACTCCCTGGGTGTCCATGCCGACCGCTTTCATCCGGCGGCGCAGCATCACGGCGAGCATCCGGGCGATGATCCGCTCGGAGTCGGCGATCACCTTGCTCTTGCTGGCCGAGCTGTTGGCCATCACGAACCGGTACGGCTCGGGGTCGTTGGCCACGGTCTGCACGTATACCCGGATGATCTCGCGCACCAGGTCGTAACCGTCGAGGTTCGCCGACAGCGCCGCGGCCATGTTCGGGATCAGCGTGGTCTGCGCGAAGCGCATCATCACCGCGGTGGTGAGGTCGTTCTTGTCGACGAAGTACCGGTACAGGACGGTCTTGGACACGCCGATCTCCGCGGCGATCTCGTCCATGCTCACATAGCGGCCACGGCGCCGGATCGCCTCGATCGTCCCGTCGACGAGATCGTTGCGGCGGTCGACCTTGTGTTGGTGCCATCGCCGCTTGCGCCCGTCGGCCTTAGCGGTGCCGGTATGGAGCTGCTGTGCCACTATCGCGGATTCCATTCACTAGACCTAATAGATAATACGGGCTGGTCCAGCAAACTTCGTGGGCCGGTAACAGTAACCGGCCGCGCAGATGGCGGATGATGGTGTGGTGGCGGATCTACAGAATCAGCCGAGTTGGCCGGGCGCTGCGCAGACCGTGCAGTCCTTGGCGGAGTCGTTCGCCGGTGCTGATCCGGCCGCCGACGCGGCCCGACTGCGGGACCTGCGCCGGATGAAGGTGGTGGCGCTGAGCTTCCTGCTCGGCGCCACCGTGGTCTTCCTGCTCTGCCGGTGGGCGCAGGCGGACGGCCTGGCCCCGGCCTGGGTGGGCTATGTCGGCGCCGCGGCCGAAGCCGGCATGGTGGGCGCGCTGGCGGATTGGTTCGCCGTCACCGCGCTGTTCAAGCACCCCCTGGGCATTCCCATCCCGCACACCGCGATCATCAAGCGCAAGAAGGACCAGCTCGGGGAGGGGCTGGGCACCTTCGTCCGGGAGAACTTTCTGTCCCCACCGGTGATCGAGACCAAGCTGCGCGACGCCCAGATCGCGGGCCGGGTGGGCAAATGGCTCTCGGAGCCGGCGCACGCCGAGCGGGTGGCCGGCGAAGCCGCGACGGTGCTGCGGGTCCTGATCGAGATGCTGCGCGACGACGACGTCCAGGACGTGATCGACCGGATGATCGTGCGTCGTATCGCCGAACCCCACTGGGGACCGCCCATCGGCCGCGTGCTGGGTTCGCTTTTGGCCGAGAACCGGCAGGAGGCGCTGATCCAGCTGCTGGCCGACCGCGCTTTCCAGTGGTCGCTCAACGCCGGCGAGGTCATTCAGCGGGTGGTGGAGCGCGACTCGCCGTCCTGGTCGCCGCGCTTCGTCGACCACCTGGTGGGCGATCGCATACACCGGGAGTTGATGGATTTCACCGACAAGGTTCGCCGCAATCCCGACCACGAGTTGCGGCGCAGCGCGACCCGATTTCTGTTCGAGTTCGCCGACGACCTGCAGCACGACCAGGCGACCATCGCGAAAGCCGACGCCGTCAAGGAGCAGCTGATGGCCCGCGATGAGGTGGCCAACGCCGCGGCCACGGCCTGGCGCACGCTCAAGCGTCTGGTGCTCGAGGGTGTCGACGATCCGTCCAGCGCGCTGCGCACCCGGGTGGCCGCGACCGCGGTCCAGGTCGGCGAGTCGCTGCGCGACAAGGCCGAACTGCGCGACAAGGTGGACAACTGGATCGTGCGGGGGGCCCAGCATCTGGTGGGCCACTACGGGGTGGAGATCACCGCGATCATCACCGAGACCATCGAGCGCTGGGACGCCGCCGAGGCCAGCCGGCGCATCGAACTGCACGTGGGGCGCGATCTGCAGTTCATCCGGATCAACGGAACCGTGGTGGGCGCCCTGGCCGGCCTGGCGATCTACACCATTGCCCAACTTATGTTCTGACCTGCGCTAGCAAGTGCTTGCAAAAGTTAGCACTAGGCATTATCGTGACACGTGTCAGCAATGATCGGCTCGCGAAAGGGGTCTCCGGTGTCGCAGGACGACAAGCTCGCGGCAGTGGTTTCCACGGCAGCGGCGGATATCGGCACTTTCATCCGGACACAGCGCGAAGCCGCGCAGGTTTCCATGCGGCAGCTGGCCGAGAAGGCCGGTGTCAGCAACCCGTATCTGAGCCAGATCGAACGAGGGTTGCGTAAGCCCTCTGCTGACGTCCTCAATCAGATCGCCAAAGCCCTGAGGGTCTCCGCCGAGGTGCTTTACGTCCGGGCGGGAATCTTGGAGCCGAGCGAGAAGAGCGAGGTTCGTGACGCCGTGGTCGCCGACACGGCGATCACGGAACGGCAGAAGCAGGTTCTGCTCGACATCTACGGCTCCTTCGTCCAGCAGAACGAAGCCGACGGTGAGGAGACGCCACCTGACTGATCCTCATGCGTTCTCCTGACCGAAGTGCCCACGCAAGATTTCAAACCCGAAAGGAACCCCAAATGGCTGAGAACCCGACCATCGAAGAACTGAAGGCCCCGCTGCTCGCCGCGCTCGGCGCCGCCGACCTCGCCCTGGCCACCGTGAACGACCTCGTCGCCAACCTGCGCGAGCGCGCCGGCGAGGCCCGCGAGGACGCCAGCAGCCGCGTCGAGGAGAGGCGCGCTCGCCTGACCAAGCTGCAGGAGGAGCTGCCCGAGCAGTTCGCCGAGCTGCGCGAGCGCTTTACCGCCGAGGAGCTGCGCAAGGCCGCCGAGGGCTACGTGGAGGCTGCCAGCGAGCGCTACAACGACCTGGTGGCGCGCGGTGAGGCCGCCCTGGCGCGGCTGCGCAGCCAGACCGGTCTCGACGAAGCCTCGGCGCAGGTGGAGGGCTACGTGGACCAGGCCGTCGAACTGACCCAGGAGGTGCTGGGCAACGTCGCGTCGCAGACCCGCGAGGTCGGTGAGCGTGCCGCCAAGCTGGTCGGCATCGAGCTGCCCAAGAAGGAAGAGGCCGCGCCGGCACCCGCCGAGAAGCCCGCGGCTCCGGCGCCCGCCAAGAAGGCTCCGGCCAAGAAGGCTCCGGCCGCCAAGAAGGCTCCGGCTGCCAAGAAGGCTCCGGCCAAGAAGGTCACCCAGAAGTAGTCGCAGTTCGACGCCCGGGACGGTGCCCGCCTAGGCTTGCAGCGTGATCGCTGTGACCCTGGTGGGTACCGTCCTTCTCCTTTTGAGGTGGGCCGTCTTCGCGACGGCCGTGTACGCGTTCGTCCACGCGGCGCTGCAACGCGCCGACGCCTACACCGCCGCCGACAAGCTCACCAAGCCGGTCTGGCTGGTGATCCTCGGGGTGTGCGGGCTGCTGGCGCTGCTGTTGGACGTGATGGGCATGGCCATCGCGGCCTGCGCGGCCGGGGTCTACCTGGTCGACGTGCGTCCCCGACTCCTCGAGGTACAGGGCAAGTCTCACTAGCGCCATGCTGCGTTCGTTGCTTTCAGGGGCGCTGGCGGCTGCCGCGGTCGCGGTGTGTTGTGCTGCGCCGGCCGTGGCAGAGATCGGCGGATACGTCGACCGTGCCGAGTGGGCGAGCTATGACGACGGTCTGAGCCTGCGGGTGTATCCGAGCGCCTCGGCCCGGGCAGCCGCGCTGCGCCTCGACGCCGCGGCAGGCGAACAGGCGTGGCGCGAAGTGCTCCAACACGCCCCGGAGGCCGATCGGCCCGGAATGCGCGAGCAATTCCTCTGTCACTGGAACTATGCCGAGTTCGCTCGGCCCGGCAAGCTCAGCTGGAATCTGGAGCCGTGGCGGCCCGTCGTCGACTGGGTCACCATGCTGGAGTCCGGCTGCAACCCCGGCGCCGCCGAGGAGGTCTTCTGATGTCCGTGACTGCCGCCGGCCGCTGGGGCCGTGACCAGGTTGCCCAGCGGGTCGACCACACGCTGCTCAAACCCGAGGCGACCGCGGCACAGGTCGTGGCGGTGGTGGCCGAAGCCGCCGACCTCGGCGTCGCCGCGGTCTGCGTGTCGCCCCTGATGGTGGCCGTCGCGGCGGCGGCGAACCCGGCCGGTGTCCCCATCGCCGCGGTCGCGGGCTTCCCGTCCGGCAAGCATCGGCCGGAGATCAAGGCCCGCGAGGCCGCGCTGGCCGCGGCGGACGGGGCGGCTGAAATCGATATGGTGATCGACGTAGGTGCGGCACTGGCAGGTGACTTCGCCGCGGTGGGCGCCGACATCGCGACCGTGCGGGCCGCGGTACCCGGCGCGGTGCTCAAGGTGATCGTGGAGTCCGCCGCGCTGCTGGAGTTCGCCGGTGATGCCACGCTGGTCGCCGCCTGCCGCGCCGCCGAAGACGCCGGAGCCGATTTCGTGAAGACCTCCACCGGCTTTCATCCCTCCGGCGGGGCATCGGTGCACGCGGTGTCGCTGATGGCCGACACGGTCGGGGGCCGGTTGGGGGTCAAGGCCAGCGGCGGGATCCGCACGGCCGGCGAGGCCGTGGCCATGCTGGATGCCGGCGCGACCCGGCTGGGGCTTTCGGGCACCCGCGCGGTGCTCGACGGATTGGGCTAGCCCCGCTCGCCGGCCCTCAGTCGGGAATCGAAGCCGGGGTGGGCACGACGACGGCGAACAGGTCCGCTATCGCCGCCAGGCTCGCGGTCTGTATGGCGGCGGCCGGCACGATGCCCTCGCCACTGGGAAGGGCCCGCGTGGCGGTGGCCGAGGCGACCACGGTGGGCGCATAGCCCAGATTGAAAGCCCCCCGGGCCGTGGAGTTGACGCACATGTGCGTCATGAATCCGGCCAAGATCAGATTCGTCGCGCCGCGTTCGCGCAGCAGGTCGTTCAACTCGGTGCCGACGAAGGAATTCGGATACGCCTTCACCACAACGGGTTCCCCGGCGCGCGGCGCCACGGCCGAGACGATGGCGCCGGACTCGCCGTCGATGTCGTAAGGCGACCCGGGGCCGGCGTTGTGTTGGATGTGGATGACGGGAATCCCGGCGCTACGGGCCCGGTCCAGCAGGGCCGCAGTACTGAGCAGGGCATCGCCGACACCGTCGAGTTCCATCACTCCGCGGGTGTAGGTGTTCTGGCAGTCGATGAGAACCAAAGTGGATTCGCCCAGTGCCGCAGGTGCGGTGGGCAATCCGGTCAGCGTGCGCAGGGTCTCGGTCATGGGGTGATCTTCTCCAATGGTCGGGTTGATGATGCGGAGTTGGTCGTGAGGTTGATCCGGCTAGCCGGCGGCGGACTTGGCGGCCAGGACGTCGGAGGCGAACGGGCTCAGCGCGAACCACTTCGGTAGGGCTCGCGCGAGCTTTGCGGGGCCTTCTACCAGGATCTCGCCAGTGGCAATTGCGTCCTCTAGTCGACGATGCCCGAACCAGATCTGGTGCCAAAGTCGACCGCTCCCGGTCACGCTGAGATCGACTGGGAAACGGGGATCGTGAAGGCAGACGGACACTTCGGCGTGTGTGGCCACGATCCAGCCTCGTCGCACCTCACCGTCGGTGAAGTCGAACTGGATGGTGGTGCGCCCTTCGGGCAGCGCAGAGGTTACTCCTGCGCGCATGCGCCACAACAGCAGGGCGTTGTCCACCTGTTGCGGCTCGGGCTCGGGAAACCACCAGCGCACCGTCCAGCGCCCCAGCGCGTAGATCAGTTCGTGGAGGTCTTCACCGGCTTCGGTGAGCCGGTATTCGTGGGTGCGTCCGTTGCCTGTGGGCACCCGGGTGAGCACGCCCACTGCCTCCAGGTGTCGCAAGCGGCCAGCGAGCAGACTGCGGGACAATCCGGGCAGTCCCCGCAAGATTGCACTGAACTGGCTTGAGCCGACCATGATTTCGCGCACGATCAGCAGGCTCCAGCGATCACCGAGCACGCTGGCCCCGATCGACACGGGACAGTATTCGGCAGGTACGACGGGCATGGTCGAGACGATACACGCACCTTGCACCTATTTTGGTTCATTTTTAGAACTAAAATAGTAGTGATTCTAAACCTAGATTAGCGCCGGTCTCCTTGGTTTGCTTGCGTCCAAGAAAGCAACCTCTGCCACGAAAACAGGTCACATGACGCTCGCATCCGCATATGAGGATCTCACGATCTTCCAACAGATCTCGCCGGAGACTGATGCCGTGCAGGGGTGGCCCCTGCACTTTCCCGATGGGTCGCCGCCACTGTCGCCGGATTCGACCGCGCTGCGGTCGCAGGATTGGTACGGATTTCGCGACCCGAACCGGTCCGTCTACGTCGACTGGCTAGCCGAGGCGCACCAGAATGAGACCGCGCTGGCTGACCAGCTTGAGTTGCTGGAGAAGACGGTCAGCTCCGGTGGCGTTGATCCGGACTGGTTGCGTGAGGGGATCGCCGGTGTCGCGGCGGTGCTGCCCTATGCCGACCGGTCTTACTTCCGGGTGCTCAGTCGTGCTCAGCGTTTGGCATTGTCTGACACGGTGACGCTTGCGCTCGTCTTCGGCGCCGCCGACGCACTTCGTCATGTCGAGCATGCAGCAGCTCAGCGTGCCGCCGTCGAAAGCATCTCCGGGGAAGCGACTTTCAGTGCAGTTCAGCAAGAGTGGACGGCGGGTGCAGCCTGGCAACCCTTGCGTGCCGCAGTCGAGCAGGTGCTCGCCACCAGTGATTGGGGCGAGGCGCTGTTCGCGGTCAACGTCATCCTGGAGCCGCTGGTGGGCCGGTATCTGCGACTGCACTATCTGGAGCGGGGCGGTCATCGTTACGGCGATGCCTACACCGTTTCGGCAACCGCGGCATGGCGCCAGGACCATGACCGGGCCGCGCGCTGGACCTTCACGCTGATCGATCATCTGCTCGCCGACCCCGAGCACGGTGTTGCCAACCGGGCGGTACTCACGGATTGGGCCGTTCGGTGGGAGGCCCGGGCGAGCGAGGCAGTCACTGCTCTTTCTGCGCATCTGGCGGAATTCTCCACCGCCCCAGAAGGACTCAATGACGCCTGGGAAGACGTTGTGCGCACCTATCGTCGTGAGGTCGGCGACCGTTGGGCTACGACGCTCACTGTGACGGGGCGCTTCTGATGGCGCGCACAACGGCACGACCGGCCGCGCGTGGCGTGGGCGCCAGCCTCATCAAAGGTCCGGAAACCGACGCCATCGCCCGATACCTGCGGCGCACCCAGCCCACGGTCAACGTCACCGATCGGGGTGTGTACCTCAAAGTCGACGCCCCCGACGAGATCATCATCGATCTCGCCGAGCTGTCCACCGAAGTCGGGCGACCGCTCGAACTCGAAGACGTTTTGATCGTTTTAGCAAGCTATTTCGGAGAGATCGATCCGCAGCGTGGAGCGCGCCCCGGCACCGGCCGACTGGTGTTGCGCGCGGACTCGCTGAGCGATCGCTCCCAGGACGACGAAGGTATCCGATGACTGCGCCGACAACTCGCACCCACGATCTGGTTAAGCAATACACCTGGGACAGCACCCGCACTCCGCCCGCCGCGGTCTTCCCGAGCCGGTACCGCATCCCGGAGCGGGGACGGGACCCGTTCAAGCTGCTGTTCCGCGACTACGCGCGCATGGAGGTGGAGAAGGATCTCCGGGTGCAGCGGGCAATGGACAGCGCCGCGTCGCTGCGCACCACCGAGGCTATCGAGCCGCGGTGGATCGAAGGGCTCAAGCTGGCGCTGCCCCTCACCGCCGAGGCCGAGTACCAGGCGATGAAGGGCGCCGGATTGCTGATCTCCTCGATCAACAATCCCGAGCTGCAGCAGGGCTACGCCGCGCAGGCGCTCGACGAGGCGCGCCACCTTCAGATCGTCGGCGCGCTGCGCCGGCACTACCTGTCCCACGCACCCGATACCGACGGTCTGCAGTTCGGGTCGCGGGCGCTGGCCCGGCACCCCATCGGTGCCGTTGCGCGAGCAGCCTTCGCGCCCAATTCGGTGAACGACCCGATCGACGCGGTGATCGCGCTGAACGTTGTCCTCGAGACCGCTTACACCAACCCCCTGACCGTCGCATTGCCGCAAGTGGCCGCAGCCAACGGCGATGACGCCTATGCAGCGGCCTACCTGTCGATCCAATCCGACGAAGTCCGCCATATGGCCAACGGGCACGGCACGCTTCGTGCAGTTGCCGAGATCGCGGACAACATTCCCCTGGTGCAGGGTTCGCTGGACCGCGCATTCTGGCACCAGCATCAGGGCGGCGAC